>SKOM01000146.1 GCA_007120095.1 Candidatus Competibacteraceae bacterium
AGCGGGTTTGTCCCGTTCATGACCCGTAGAAAACCGGCGGCCTGTTCAAAGGTTTTATGGCCTAAACGCGGCACCTTTAATAAGGTCTGTCGATCAGGGAAGGTACTGTGTTGATCCCGGTAGACCACGATTTGCCGTGCCAATCCGGCGTTCAAGCCGGCGACTCGGGACAGTAGCGCCACTGAAGCGGTGTTGAGATCCACACCGACCGCGTTGACACAGTCCTCGACCACGGCATCCAGTGTCCGGCTTAAGCGGCCCTGGTTGAGATCGTGTTGATACTGGCCGACACCGATGGCTTTGGGATCGATTTTAACCAGTTCAGCCAGTGGGTCTTGCAGACGGCGGGCAATGGAAGCCGCACCCCGCAAGCTGACATCAACACCGGGCAATTCTTCGCTGGCCAAGGCCGAGGCCGAATACACCGAAGCACCGGCTTCAGAAATCAGCAGTTTTTGCAGTTTAAGCGTGGGATGGCGTTGCAGCAGCTCTTGCACCAGCTTATCAGTTTCCCGCGATGCCGTACCATTACCGATGCTGATGAGTTCAACGTGGTGCTGCTGAGCCAGGCGTGTCAAGGTAGCAATCGCAGCATCCCACTGTTTTTGCGGGGCATGGGGATAAATGGTGTCTGTGGCCACCAATTTGCCGGTGGCATCGACCACAGCGACTTTGACCCCGGTGCGTAGACCGGGGTCCAGGCCCATGGTCGGGCGCGGGCCAGCAGGAGCCGCCAGCAACAAATCTTTCAGATTACGGGCGAAGACCTGAATCGCTTCGTCCTCAGCCTGCTGGCGCAGGGTGTTGTGGACATCTAACTCAATGCGACTGGCCAGCTTGACGCGCCATGTCCAACGTGCGGTTTCCAGCAACCACGCATCCGCCGGACGGCCTTGATCATGAATATGAAACTGGCGGGCAATCCGAGCTTCGCAGGGATGGGGACGTTCGGGATTCAGCTCAGGGAAGTCTAGGGTTAAATTCAGAACGCCCTCATTGCGCCCGCGTAGCAGTGCCAATACTCGGTGTGAGGGAATTTTCGGCAGGGCTTCCCGGTAGTCAAAATAATCGGCAAACTTCGCCCCTGTTGGGGCTTGTCCGTCGATGAGCTTGGCACATAACCAGGCATGATCCCAGACATAATCACGCAGCTCGCCCACCAGCTCCGCGTCCTCGGCGAAACGCTCCATTAGAATCTGCCGTGCCCCGGCCAATGCCGTATCAGGATCGGTAATGGATTGCTCTGGATTTAAAAACTGCGTGGCCAGCGTTTCCGGGATGTGCTCAGGGTGTTCGAGCAGACTGACCGCCAGCGGCTCTAAACCGGTCTCACGGGCTATCTGTGCCTTGGTACGGCGCTTGGGCTTATACGGCAGGTACAGGTCTTCGAGGCGGGTCTTGCTGTCGGCTATCTCGATGGCTAGACGTAAGGCATCGCTGAGTTGACCCTGTGCTTCGATAGTGGTCAATATCGTTTGGCGGCGCTGATCGAGTTCGCGTAGATAGTGCAAACGTTCTTCCAGCAGCCGCAGTTGCGCATCGTCAAGTTCGCCCGTTGCTTCCTTGCGATAACGGGCGATAAACGGTACGGTGGCACCGCCGTCGAGCAATTCGACGGCCGCGCTGACTTGGGCTTCACGCACACCCAGCTCTTGCGCCAAGCGCTGTTCGACGCTGGCCATCAGCGCTCCACAGGCTGTGCGGCGACAACCACCCCGTCACTGTCAGCGTATACATACTGGCCTGAGCGAAAATCCACCCCGGCAAAGCGCACGGGGACATCCGCTTGCCCCTCTCCGCGTTTGACGCTGCGCAGGGGATGAGCCGCCAGGGCTTTAATGCCGATATCCATTTGGGCGAGTTCGGTGGTGTCACGCACACAGCCGTTCACGATAATCCCTGCCCAACCATTGGCCTGCGCCAGGGCGGCGAGTTGATCACCGACCAATGCGCAACGCAATGACCCCCCGCCATCAATGACCAGTACTTGCCCATGCCCCGTTTGTTCCAGGGCCGAGCGGACGAGGGAGTTATCCTCAAACAATTTAAGTGTCACCACTCGGCCATGAAAGGCATGACGGCCACCAAAATCACGCAGCAGCGGCTCAGCGATTTGCAGCCACTCGCTGTGGGCATCGCACAGATCAGCGGTAGAGTCGCTCATGATTTAAGCGCCCCATTGACGTACCGGGCCGGTATCAATATGGACAAAACGGGAGCGGCTGTAGCGTCCGACACCGCCCACTTGCAATGACACGGCAGCGCGGTGTACTTCGTCAAAATTGCAGTCAGGCATGCGAATATCGATGGCCTTGGCGTGTAAGTGCATGCTGTTGCGAGCGACATTGCGCGAACGCTGGCGCAGCATGGCATTGGTTTCAGGAGAGCGGTAGCCGCTCAGCACATGAATCGGCTGGCGGGGTTCAAGCTGTAACTGCAATACATAGAGCGTGTCGATTAACTTAGGATCCATGCGTTTGAACTGATCGTTACGACGATCTCTCATCAGGTAACTCAGGGCTTGCAGCGATTCTTCCAGGTAACCGTCAGTCGGCGTCCAATACACCGTGCGTAGCATTTCGCCCGTATTGGGTGAATACAGCGACAGAATACGTTCTGTGCGGGAGGAAGGGAGTGTTGCAGCTAAGGCGGCAGGGCTGGCGAGTGCCACGCCAGCACCGACGGCTGACAATTTGAGAAAATATCGGCGGCTGCTGGTCGTGATGTCCTGCGTTGCGTCTTTGCCGGTTTTTAACAGATTAAGCGCTTCTAATGAGGGCATGAATCAAGTTCTCCTAGTCTAATTAATTGACTTATTGTAAATAATATTATCAATCAAGCCACAGGCTGGGGGGTGCTCCCATAGCAGGTCGGCTCATTCTAATTGTTCTAACAGCAGACTGGCAATCTACAATCTGCTTTAAGCTGTGTGAGTTTGGCATAGTATTTGTGCCACGCCTTGTAGAGTGGGGTGGTTTGCCGTGATTAAATAACCCGGTATGGATTGCAAATAGCGCGCATAACGGCCTTTGGCGATAAAGCGTTCCCGAAATGGTGATTGTTCGAGAAATTGCCCCCACTTTGGGAGAATGCCTCCACCGACATACAAACCGCCACGCGCCCCAAAAGTCAACACCAGATTACCCGCCACCGTACCGAGCAGAGCGCAAAAATGCGTTAATGTGGCGTGGCAGACCGGGCAAGCGGCATCGAGACCCCGCTGGGCGATGGCTTGGGCGCTGAGCCGCTCAGCTATTTGGCCGTGTTGTTCGGCCACAGCACGATACAGCGTTGGCAGGCCGCTACCGGATAATAGCCGTTCTGCCGAGACATGGGGGTACCAGTCGCGCACCCGATCGATCAGATCGGCCTCGTCACGATTGCTTGCCGCCAAAGTGGCGTGCCCGCCCTCGCCCGCTATGGGTAACCAGCCGTCTTGGTGGGGGAGCAGCCCTGCCATGCCCAAACCCGTACCCGAACCGATCAAGGCCAGCGGAGTATGGGGTTGTGGCTGGCCGGGCATGAACTGGCGGTAGTCTTGATGAGGCTGCAAGGTGGGCAAAGCCAGCGCCAGTGCCGCGAAATCGTTCAAAATGACCAGTTGTTCCCATCCCCATTGCCGTTGCAATTGGGTGCGACTGAATTGCCAAGCGTGGTTGGTCATACGGATCCAGTCGCCCGTCACCGGTGCGGCAATGGCAAAAGCGCCTGCCTTAGGGGCAGTGTCCGCGTGTTCAGCCAGATAGCCGCGCAATGCCGCATCAAGGCTAGGGTAGTCCTGACAGTTCAGGGTTTGATGGCGCACGGGTGATTGACCGGCTTGCAACACCAGGGCAAAGCGCACATGGGTGCCGCCGATATCCGCTGTCAGCCAGGGCAGGCTAGGCATAGCGCCGTGACTCAATGGGTGAGAGAGTGGCTAATCACTGCGCTTATCATCATCACTGTTGTTTCCCAGGAAGTCACGAGGATAAGGCAGTTTGGGTTCAGGTAAGCGAATATCTTCAGGTTCAATCTGGTGGGAAAAGCCATCAATGGGACCCAGTGCGCGGCTGTCACGGGCCATGGTGGGTGGGCTTTGTACGTACAGGGTGACCAACTCAGCAATGGCCGTTAAAGCCCCGATATGCGTGCGTTCATAGCCATGTGAAGAATCCGCCCCAAACCCAATCAATGCGGTACGGATGTCATTGCCCGCCTCTAAAGCGGCGGCACTGTCGCTGTGATAAAAGCGGAACAGGTCACGCCGATGTTCGATATCATTTTGTTTGCACAACTGAATCAGCTTATGGCTAAGATGATAATCGTAAGGTCCGCTGCCGTCTTGCATCACGATGGTGACCCCTGATTCGCGCGAATTCTGGCCGGCTGCCGGGATGGCGATATCCACCCCCACCATTTCGCTGACCTCGCCGCGCAGAATGGCCGAGGCCCCAGAACCGACCTCCTCGCTGATGGTAAACAGGGGATACCATTTGATCGGCAGGGTAATGCTATTGTCCTGAATGGCCTTGCAGGCGGCGAGCAAAGCGGCAACCCCGGCTTTGTCATCGAGATGGCGCGAACAAATAAAGCCATTGGGCAGCATTTCCGGGCTGGGGTCGATAACCAGATAATCGCCGATATTAATCCCTAAGCGCTCTAAATCCTCGCGGCCATCACAGAATTCGTCAACGCGCAGCTCGACGTGATCCCAGGAAATCGGCTGTTTGTCCACATCTTCGTTAAAGGCATGACCGGAGGCCAGCAACGGCAAAATCGTGCCGCGATAATAGCCTTCGTCGGTGTATAGCGTGACGCGAGCGCCCTCGGCAAAGCGGCTCGACCAGGTGCCGATAGGTGTTAATGCGAGACGCCCTGTGTCTTTCAACATCCGCACCATTGCCCCCAGGGTATCCAGATGGGCGACGACGGCCCGTGCGGGGTTGCTGTTGCGGCCAGGAATGCTGGCGCGGATGGCCCCTCGCCGGGTGAGCTCATGCTCAATGCCTAGATTATGGAGTTTCTGGCAAGTGTAGTGCACGATCTCATCGGTCAAACCCACCGGGCTAGGGATAGCCAACAACTCCAGCAACGTTTGCGTGAGAAAATCGACATCGATATCAAGCTTTTTGGGCATAGGTTGTCTCGCGAGTAACATCAGTTTGAATCGTTAAGGGAAACAACAGATCAATGAAACGTTCGGCAGTGGGTTGTGGCTCGTGGTTTGCCAAACCGGGGCGTTCATTAGCCTCAATAACGACATAATCCGGGCCGTCCACAGCGGGAACCAGAAAATCCAGCCCGACGACTGGAATATCTAATACTCTCGCTGCTTTTTCGGCCGCTTCGCGCAATTTAGGGTTTAATTTAACCGTGACATCATGGATGGTACCGCCGGTGTGCAGATTCGCCGTAGCGCGCACCTGTAGTGAGCGTGCATAGGGCAAAACTTCATCCAGCGCATAGCCGGCTTTTTCGACGCAGCGACGGGTGGCTTCATCCTTGGGAATCCGCGACTCACCGCCGGTGGCGGCAGCGCGACGGCGACTTTGCTTGTCGATGAGTTCGCTGATGGTATGGCGACCATCCCCGACGATGCGTGCCGGGCGGCGCACAGCGGCAGCCACCATCTGGAAGTTGATGACGATAAGGCGCAGATCTTCGCCGGGGCAGTAGCGCTCCAGCAGCACCTGGTGGTGGTAGTGGCGGGCGTTTTCAATCGCCGGAGAGATTTCTTCCGGCTCGGTGAGATTAACACTGATGCCTTGCCCCTGCTCAGCATCGGCGGGTTTGACTACAATCGCTTGGTGTTCGGCTAAGAAATCACGAGCAGCGGTTTCATCCCCGGCGATCTGCTGGGCAGGGACTTGTAGGCCGTGTTGAGCGAGTAGCCGCAAGGTCACCCGCTTGTTTTGGCAGCGGCTCATGGCGATGGCCGAGGTGAGTTCGGTGAGTGATTCGCGGCAAACAATCCGGCGGCCGCCTAAACTGAGCAAAAAATAGCCTTCTTTGGCATCGAGTACTTCGACATGGATACCCCGCCGTCGGGCTTCTTCAGTGATCAGTCGAGCGTAAGGATTGAGTTGTCGCTCTGCCTCGTCGGGACCTGTGAACAACGGTTCATTGATGGCATTTTTGCGTTTGATGGCGAATACCGGGACCCGTTGAAAGCCGAGCTTTTCGTATAAGGCAATGGCTTGGCGATTGTTGTGCAATACAGATAAATCCATGTACATACGGCTACGTGCCTGATAATGTTCAATCAGATAGCGCACTAAAGCCTCACCGACACCGGGATGCTGGGTCTGCGGATCGACGGCCAGACACCACAGGCTCGATCCCCCCTCGGGGTCAGCAAACGCATGAACATGGTCGATGCCTGTGACGGTACCGATGAGTTCACCACTGAGCAAGTCTTCAGCAACCAAGTAGGTGATTTTCCGGGAGGCACGGTTTTTCCACACAAAGCCCGGTTCCACCGGAACCATATGCCGGGTCTCGTAGATGCGGTTAATACAGGCCGCATCGGCTCGAGTGCGCAGCCGCCGCACGGCAAACCCCTTTTGGTGAGCGCGGCGGTGCTGGTAATTGGCCAACCATATGCGATAAGTATGTGAGGGATCCAGAAACAGCGCTTGCGGCGCTTGAGAAAGAATCACATGCGGGTCGCGCACGTAAATGGCAATATCGCGGCACCCGGGTTGTTCTTCGCTCAGCACCCGAGCGACTTGGGCGGGCTGATGAAACGTATGCGCCATGATCAAACGCCCCCAGCCGCAGTTCAGGGCGATGTCCTCAGGCAACTGACGACCTTCCGGTGAGGCCTGAGGCGAGGCCTGGTGTTGCACACTGAGTCCGCTGTTGCGGCGCAGGCGGTGGCTGCGATGGATATCGCGCTGCATGGAGTCGGATTTGCGATCAGAGGCCATGGGTTTGTAACCAGAGTTCCAGTAACCCGAGTTGCCACAGTTTGGATCCGCGCAGTGGCGTGATATGGGATTCGGGGTCTTTAATCAGTTCAGCGATGTAATCTTGGTTGAACAGCTCGCGTTCGCGTGATCGAGGTGAGAGCAGGGCGTCTTCAACATAGCCCAGAAAATCACCACGCAGGTACTTAAGCGCGGGTACCGGAAAATAACCTTTAGGTCGGTCAATGACCCCGGCAGGAATTACTTGTCGGGCGGCCTCCTTGAGGATGTATTTGCCTTCGCCGGTGACCTTGTGCCGAGCGGGAATACGGGCAGCCAGCTCGACCAGCTCATGATCGAGAAACGGTACCCGAGCTTCCAGGCCCCAGGCCATGGTCATATTATCAACCCGTTTGACCGGATCATCGACCAGCATTACCGTGGTGTCCAGGCGTAGGGCTTTATCGACTCCAGCGACCGCACCGGCTTGGGCAAAGTGCTCGGTGACAAAGCGGCCGCTGTGATCCGGACCGTGGAAACGGGGATGAACGGTTTGCAAATATTCCCCATGGTCGCGATCAAAAAACACGCGTCGATAATCGGTGAGCGGATCACGACTGTCCAGTAACGGGGGGTACCAGTGGTAGCCACCGAAAACTTCATCAGCCCCTTGGCCGCTTTGTACCACCTTACTGTGCTTGGACACCGCCTCGGAGAGCAGGTAAAAGGCCACGCAGTCATGACTGACCATCGGCTCGGCCATAGCACGGATGGCATTGGGCAATTCGGGCAGCAGCCGCCGACTGTCAATGAAGATCTGTTCATGATCGGTGGCGTAATGCTGGGCGATTAAATCGGAATATTGAAATTCGTTACCGGCTTCCTGGCCGACATCCTCAAAGCCGATGGAATAGGTGCGCAGATTATTGACACCCGCCTCACACATCAGCCCGACGATCAGGCTGGAATCCACGCCGCCAGAGAGCAGGGCACCGACCGGCTCATCGGAGACCAGCCGCCGCGCTACGGCAGTGCGTAGAGCACTCAGGGTTTGTGTCCGCCAACCCTCGAAATCCAGACGGTTCTCCTCGCCCCGGGGTTCATAGGACAATTCCCAGTAACGCCATTGTTCGTGGCGGCCGTCCGGCTCAATACGCATCAGATGGGCCGGAGGCAGTTTGCGTACACCTTTAAGAACGGTGTGCGGAGCGGGAACGACCGCATGGAAACTCAGATAATGATGCAGAGCCACAGGATCGATATCGGTGTCGATATCTCCGCCGCACAGCAATGCCGGCAGGGTAGAGGCGAACCGTAGCCGTTGGCTGTTGTGGCTATAGTACAGTGGCTTGATGCCCAGTCGGTCGCGGCCCAGCAGTACGCGACCCGAATCACGCTCCCACAGAGCAAAGGCGAACATCCCATGTAATCTTTGGACGAAATCCGCTCCCCACGCATGATACGCCTTAAGCAGTACCTCGGTATCGCCGCTGGAGAAGAAACGATAGCCATGCTGCTGCAACTCGGCGCGCAGTTCAGGGTGATTATAAATCGCCCCGTTGAAGACAATGCCCAAGCCTAATTCAGGATCAATCATCGGCTGTTGGGCACGTACGCTGAGATCCATGATTTTCAAGCGTCGATGACCGAAGCCTAACGCACCTTGTAGCCATAACCCAGAGCCGTCCGGACCCCGACCGCTATGTGCGGTATTCATCCGATCAAGCAGGGCTGGATCCGCTGGGTTGCTGTCAAAGCGAATTTCACCAACGATGCCACACATCAGTTGTATTCTCCTAAGCTAGAGTGCCATTTTGGAGCTAACCTTATCACACTGTATCTGTGCTTACCGAACCGAGTTATAATCACCTGCTTTATCTGCATTGGAGTACCGTATGCGTATCGTTCAAGAAGCCCTTACCTTTGACGACGTGCTCCTATTGCCGGCATACTCAGAAATTCTGCCGCGCAATGCTGAACTTAATACCCGCTTAACCCGTGGCATTACCCTCAATATACCACTGGTCTCCTCGGCTATGGATACCGTTACCGAAGCCAGTCTGGCCATTGCGATGGCACAGATCGGCGGCATCGGTATTATCCATAAGAATATGAGTCCGACCAAGCAGGCCTCTGAAGTGCGCCGGGTTAAAAAATACGAAAGCGGAGTGATTTCCGATCCGATTACCGTATCGCCCCATGTCTCCATTGCCGATGTATTGGCGATCACCCGTGCGCATCAGATCTCCGGGGTGCCGGTCGTTGATGGCCAGCGTTTGGTGGGTATTGTAACCAGCCGCGATATGCGCTTTGTCACTGATTTAACCGCCTCGGTAGCCAGTATTATGACCGGGCGTGATCGTCTGGTGACGGTACGCGAGGGTGCCTCCCATGCCGAAGTGTTGAGTCTGCTGCATGAACATCGGATTGAAAAAGTGCTGGTGGTGGATGATGC
>SKOM01000053.1 GCA_007120095.1 Candidatus Competibacteraceae bacterium
AGCCGGCGCCAATACCACGCCGATGAGCACAAAGCCGCCGATAAAGCTGGTGACCAGGGCGACGACGTAGTACTGCAGATTCCAAAGCAGAGCGGTAAAGCCCAAGAAAGTCGCCAGGCTCATGTAGTTGGAGCTCATGGCCAAGCCATTGGAGACTCCACCATAATTGCGGCCTGCGGCGAAGTAATCATCGCCTGTAGAGACCCGTTTTTTCGATATCCAGCCCACCGTGAGGAAGACGGTGATCATGACAACGGTATAGATAATCCCTAATGTGGAGACCGCCCAGGACGGTTCAAACACATAGTATTCCTGCGCCCAGGCCAGGCCAGGTAGAGCGATGGCCAGTAGGGCAAGTAACCAGAATGCGGGTCTCATGACTGGCCTCCTGGATTGTGATCCTCGGCCTGACTGCTGAGCTCATCAATGTCCTTATCGACTTTTTCACTGGCTTCAATATACAGCCATAGAACCGGCAGTACGAAGAACCAACTGACTACCAGGGTGATCCAATAGTCGGCGGGAAAGCCCCAGATTCTCATCTCGTTCAATCCTGGAAACAGAAAATACATTGGGAAAATATGCGTCATCAGAGACACAATGATGACAGTGCCTAGTGTGACCCAGCACTGTTTTTTGTACGTGCGGTGCATGCGTTCATCGTGAGTCATTATGGTTACTACCTCCATTTAGCATTATTGGATTATTCAATTTTTGGCACAGACAAAGCGCGGGCGGAGTATCCTTTTTTAACCGGTCGGCGTCAACCTGTTATGCAGCATATTCATGAAATAATCATGCTTTTGTGCGACTGCTTATTATCGTTCCCATACTCCTCACGGCGTTACACTCCCCCCGGGGCGGCAAGTCCGGCATTCCCACGCTGGAGCGTGGGAATGATTTGAATTTATATTGGGAACACAACTGCTGAGCGGGATTGATCAAGTCACCGCTTTAACCAGCTCGGCCTCATAACCGGCCTGCTCAATGGCGTGTAATAACTGCTTGGGGTTAACGGCACTGACCACCTGCACGCGACCGTGGGTTAAATCGATGTCCACCACGGCTGCGGGATCATGCTGGTGGATGGCCGCAGTGATTGCGGCGCTACAGTGCTGACAGGTCATACCGGTCACATTAAATTCGAGCATAAGTGAACCTCTCTAAAGCTTGACATTGCCATCGTGGTAAGGAGTAACGTACCACGCTATCCAGAAGCCTTTTATAGAGTAGCTTTATGTCCAGTGCAATGTCTGCGCACACCGCTTCCGAACCGACACCGATGGGTTACTCCACTGAGACCGTAACGCTGAATATCGCAGATATGAGTTGCGCCTCCTGTGTAGGCCGCATTGAACGTAGCCTGCGCAACACCGCTGGGGTGGTTGAAGTATGGGTTAATTTAGCCAATAAACAAGCGACGGTTGAACTGCAAGCCGAACACAGCACGGTGCAACACTTAATCGCTGCACTAGGCGCTGCGGGCTATTCGGCCACTTTAGCCGATGACGATCAAACCACTGCGGATCAGGCTCAGCAAGAGCTGCAGTCACTGCAACGCACCTTGTGGTTTGCGGCGGCGTTGACTCTGCCGATTTTCCTGCTGGATATGGGGGGGCATTTCATCCCGCCCTTGCAACACTGGCTGCACTCGCAGTTCGGGCAACATAATCTGCATCTGCTGTTTTTTGTGCTAGCGAGCGGGGTGCAGTTTGGTCCCGGTTTACGCTTTTATCGCCAAGGCTGGACGACCCTGCGTCACGGTAATCCTGATATGAACGCCTTGGTGATGTTGGGCACCAGTGCCGCTTACGGCTACTCGGTGGTGGCGACATTTCTCCCACAGGTGCTACCTGCAGAGAGCGTGCATGTGTATTTCGAGGCCTCAGCCGTCATTATTACCCTGGTGCTGCTGGGTCGGGTGCTGGAGGCGCGCGCCAAAGGTCGTACCAGTCAGGCCATCAGCCGTTTGTTGGGGTTACAAGCCCGCACGGCTCGGGTGGAGCGTGACGGCGAATGGGTAAATATTGCTGTAGACGCCATCGTCGTCGGCGATGTGGTGCAAGTGCGCCCCGGTGAAAAAATTCCGGTCGATGGCACAGTCATCGACGGCGACTCCTATGTCGATGAGGCCATGATCAGCGGCGAGCCGCTACCGGTGCATAAGCAGCAGGGGGCTGAAGTCGTCGGTGGCACAGTGAATCAAAACGGTAGTTTATGCCTGCGCGTCACCCAAGTGGGCGAGAACACGGTGCTGGCGCAGATTATCCGTTTAGTCCAACACGCACAGAGTACCCGGCTGCCGGTGCAAGCGTTGGTGGATAAAGTCACCGCAGTGTTTGTGCCTATCGTCATTGGGCTGGCGGTACTGACTTTCATGGTCTGGCTATGGTTAGGGCCGCAACCGGCGCTCAGCCTTGCTGTGGTCAATGCGGTCGCGGTGTTGATTATCGCCTGTCCCTGCGCCATGGGTTTGGCGACGCCGACCTCGATCATGGTGGGTACCGGCAAGGCGGCCGAACTCGGTATTCTGTTCCGCCAAGGTCATGCGCTGCAAAGCCTGCGTGCCGTCAAAGTCATCGCCTTGGATAAAACCGGCACGTTGACCAAAGGTCGTCCGGAGTTGACCGATTTGGAAGTCACTGAGGGCTGGGATCGCTATGACATACTGCGTTTAGTAGCCAGCGTTGAGCGCCATTCGGAACATCCGATTGCTGCTGCTATAGTGGCCGCCGCAGAGGCTCAGGGCATCGCATGGGACAGCGCCCATGACTTTAGCGCTGAACCCGGTCTCGGGGTGCAGGCGCGGGTCGGTCAGCAATCCATTGTGGTTGGGGCTGATCGCTATATGCACAAACTCGGCATCGATATCAGCCATTTGGCCAGCAGCGCTGCCCGTTTAGCACAACAAGGCAAAACGCCTTTATATGCCGCCATTGATAATCGCTTGGCCGCGATTATTGCAGTAGCTGACCCGATTAAAGACTCCAGCCCGGCCGCGATTCAAGCCCTGCACCGTATGGGGTTACAGGTGGTGATGCTGACCGGCGATCATCGCCAAACGGCAGAGGCCGTGGCCCGCCAGCTTGGCATTGATCAGGTTCGTGCTGAAGTGTTGCCCGAAGATAAAGTGGCCGTGGTCAAGCAACTGCAAGCTCAAGGGCATCAGGTTGCTTTTGTGGGCGATGGCATTAATGACGCGCCCGCCTTAGCTCAGGCCGAGGTCGGTATTGCTATCGGCAGTGGCACGGACATAGCGATTGAAAGTGCCGAAGTGGTGTTGATGTCCGGGGATGTGCGCAATGTCGCCCATGCGGTGCAACTCTCGCATGCTACCCTGCGCAACATCAAGCAAAACCTGTTTTGGGCCTTTGCCTACAACGCCAGTCTGATACCGGTTGCCGCCGGGGTGTTGTATCCACTGCTGGGGGTGCTGTTGTCGCCGATGTTGGCTGCTCTGGCGATGGCCATGTCCAGTCTTTGTGTGGTCAGTAACGCGCTGCGTTTACGCCGTTTTCAGCCATTATTAATATAAGGGGGGGACTGATGATGAATATTGGACAAGCCGCTCAGGCCTCCGGGGTTTCGGCCAAAATGATTCGTTACTACGAACGGATCAGCTTAATCCCTGAAGCGCATCGCTCGGCTAATGGGTATCGCGTGTATGCGGATGCCGATGTTCACACTTTACGGTTCATCCGGCGGGCGCGTGATCTTGGGTTCTCTATGAGTCAAATCGCCCAATTGGTGCAGCTCTGGCACAATCAGCATCGTGCGAGCGCTGAAGTTAAACAGATTGCGTTGCAGCATGTTGGTGAGCTCGATCATAAGATCGAGCAACTGCACACCATGCGGGAAACGCTCAATCATCTTGCCCAGCACTGTCAGGGTAATGCCCGCCCCGATTGTCCTATCCTGGAGGATTTAGCTCGGGGGGGGTAAAGGCCTGATCAGGTGTCGGCCATAGCCAGGATGGCATCCACAATGTCGTTCATGGTAATGATGCCTGCCAGCTCATTGTTGTCCAGCACCACGACGCGGCGGCGGTCTTCACGTACCATCAGCCGCGCCAGGTATTTAACGTCCATCTCACTACCGACCGAAATCACCGGTTTGGTATACACATCATAGACATTGATCAGATCAATATCGCCTTCTTCAGCGACGATGGTCTGGAGGATATTGGTGTAGGTGATGATGCCATGGGCGTCGTGGGCATGGCGTTTCTCTACGACCAGCGATTTGACAGTGTGTTGACGCATTAAACTCATGGCGTCACGCAGGGTCGCCATTTGCGAAATTGTCACCACATCTTTGACCATCAGGTCTTTGACCAGCATGGAATACTCCTGAATTACATGGACTCGATTAGAGCTACAGCTCGTCTTTAAGATGTTCCTGGAACTGTGAAATCTGACCGGTATCGATACCGGCGATATGTTCCAGGGGGATAGTAAAGATCACGCCTTTGCTTTGCGTGTTTAGATCAAGCTCGTGCGTCAAAACTTTCATAACCGTCAGGGCGAGATTTTTTTCCATGATAAACACCAACACCGACTGGCTGCCTTCAAAAGTCAGCCCGAAAAAGATTTTTTTCTCTTTGGCGCCGATACCGCGTGCATCCAGCAGTGTTACCCCACCAGCCCCGGCTTTTCGGGCAACATCAATGGCCTGTTCTTCCAGGTCTTCAGCTAGAATAGCGACGACTACAGCAAATTTCATCAGTTTCTCCGCGAGAAACCCCACCCTTCAGGCGGGGGTAGTTGACACCTCGTGATGATCATAGTCTCTTTAAAAATGCCTAGAATGCCTGCGCCCGGGCGATAGCGTAAAGCATCACGGTGACGATAAGGAAGTCCAGCACCGCTAAGCTGACGGGCGACGGTGTGCAGAGCAGATATTAGCAAGGCTACGAACTGATCCAAGGTGAGTTTACGACCTTTGCACATGACAGGGCAGTAGTGTACGCCAATCGTCAGGCGTTGTTAATATTGCGCGAGGGGGTTTCAGGCCGAGCAGTCATTCACTGCTCGGCACCGGGGAGCAATTTGGAGTCTAACTTACTCAGAAGTTTTGATTTTCAGGAGGCTATAGCCGGGACACCGACTCATTAACCCGGTTGCCAGCGGTACCACGCCAATCAGGCCCCATAAGGTCTGCGGACCGACGAAGACTAAACTCAACAGCACCAGCCCTACTAAAATACGCAAAGCCCGATCAATAGTGCCGACATTTTTGTTCATCATTAGGTTGTACTCCTATAGGTAAGCGAATGACATGATGTCTTGCTATCATATTAGATGATTCTAATAAAAAAGTCATCCCTATATTTGTCGATGGGCACAACACCATTGATCGGTATTAGAGATTCACTCCAAGCAATCCCGCAAGGCCTCAGCCAGCCCCGTCAGCAGTTGGAAATAGGCTTCGGGGCCGGGAGTCAGCGTAGCCCCCAGGGGATCGAGCACACCACTGCGGGCCTCGGTACCATTGACCAAGGTGTTCACCAAGGCGGGTTCAAACTGTGGTTCACTGAATACGCAGGCTGCGCCCCGGTCATCGATGCGCTGACGGATATCGATAATTCGCCGTGCTCCGGCACGCCGCTCGGGATTCAGGGTGATCGAGCCCACCGCCATGGTATTGAACCGATCCTCGAAATACTGATACGCGTCATGGAATACGATGTAGGGTGTGGTGCGTATCGGAGCCAGCGTTTCGATGATCTCGGCCTCCAGGGCTTGCAGCCTTGAGACCGTCTCAGCCGCGTTATGCTGATACTGGTCAGCATGAACGGGGGCATGCTCGCTTAATACGGCGGCAATCTGCTCAACCATCACCGCTGCACGGCGTGGTTCCAGCCAGATGTGCGCATCTTCGTCACCGTGATGATGATGGTCATGACCGTGATCGTGTGCTTCCCACAATCCCCCCTCGCGCAGGGGTAATAACTCCAGACCTGGATTATCCATCAAGGCAATAGCGCGAGCCGGGCTTTGCGCCAAGGGACGAGCCAGCACGGTTTCCAGTTCTTCGCCGACCCAGAAGACGAGTTCAGCCTGATTGAGGGTGCGGACATCAGAAGGACGCAGACTGTAGTCGTGTGGTGAACTCCCCCCCCGCATCAATAATTCAGGTTCGGCTACATCCTGCATAACGGCCGCTACCAGCGAATGAATCGGTAAAATCGAAGCGACCACTTGAGGTTGTGCCATGCTGGTTAACGACCACAGTGACAGGATTACTGCGAATAGCATACGGTGCATAGTAAACTCTCCAAATTAAAGGGATACATAAATATAAAATCCACGTTATAATATAACACAAACCACTTCACCAAAAACGTTTATGGTTAATTTCGATGCTTGTCATGCCAATGGCCACGATGTGGAGTCCGCCCTGCGTTCGGCTGAGCGACTGTGCCTCAGACGCGGGAGCCGCTTGACGGCTTTGCGCCGTCGGGTCTTGGAAATCATTTTGCACAGTGAGCGACCGCAAGGCGCCTATGCCATTTTGGATGAGCTGCGTGCTGAGGGGCGCAGTGGTGCACCGCCGACGGTGTACCGAGCGCTGGATTTTCTGCTGGAGCAACGCTTAATCCACCGCTTGGCTTCGCTGAATGTGTTTATTGGTTGTCCGCATCCAGAACACCACCACAATGGCCAATTCTTGATCTGCCAACACTGCGGACGAGTAGCTGAACTCGCCAGTTTTACCGTCGAGCAAGCGATTCGTGACAGCGCGTCCGAACATCAGTTTAGGGTCACGTCTCAGATGGTGGAAATCCTGGGATACTGTGCTGACTGTCAAGCCAATGAGTCCGCCGATGTCTCGTGAACTCCTGCTGGCGGTGGATCAGGTGAATCTCACCCTGGGTCGGCATCAGGTGTTACAAGACGTCTCACTCCAGCTCAAACCGAGCGAAGTGCTGACCTTGATCGGCCTGAACGGGTCGGGTAAAACCACCTTGCTGCGGGTCATCTTAGGGCTATTATTACCCGACAGTGGCCAAGTACGGCTACGACCCGGTACGCGCATTGGCTATATGCCGCAAAAATTGCCCGTTGAGGAAACCTTGCCCTTGAGTGTCGCCCGGTTTCTCACCCTGAGCCAGCGTGCTCCCCGTGAACGACTGCGCCAAGTGCTGGCGGAAACGGGAGGGGCTGCCGTGCTGGACAGCCCACTGGCGGCGCTTTCCGGGGGTGAATTGCAACGGGTATTACTGGCCAAGGCGTTGCTGCGCGAGCCGGAGTTATTGGTGTTGGATGAACCGGTGCAGTCGGTGGATGTGGCCGGTCAGTTCGAGCTGTATGACCTGCTCGGGCGGATTCGCCAGCGCCGCGGTTGTGCGATTTTGATGGTCTCACACGATTTACATTTAGTGATGCCGACCACCGACTGGGTGATTTGTATGAATCAGCATATTTGCTGTGCCGGTCCGCCGGAGCTGGTCAGTCAACACCCGGCCTATCGTCAGCTCTTTGGCGTTGATCGCGGGCGGGTCGCCGTTTACCGCCATCACCATGATCATAAACACGATGCCCACGGTCATATCATCGAACCCGAAGTTCGCCCGTGATGGATGATTTTCTACTACGCGCCCTAATCGGCGGGATGGGCGTCGCCGTACTCAGCGGGCCGTTAGGTTCATTCATTGTCTGGCGACGGATGGCGTATTTTGGTGATTCACTCGCCCACTCCGGGCTGATGGGCGTGGCATTGGGCTTGCTCCTGGGGCTGGATGCCGGTCTGGGGGTGCTCATCGTGTGTGTTGTCCTCGCACTGGTTCTGGTGTTGCTGCAACGCCAACGCCAGCTCGCTACCGACACCCTGCTCGGTATTTTGTCACACACTACCTTGTCGTTAGGTCTGGTCGCCTTGGCCTTTATCGAAACCGTGCGGGTGGATTTGGTCAGTTATCTGTTCGGCGATATTTTATCCATTACCACCACGGAAGTGTATTGGATCTGGGGTGGTGGTTTGCTGGTATTGGCCTTGATGGTATGGCTATGGCGGCCGCTGCTGGCGTTAACTGTGCATGAAGATATGGCACGGGTTGAAGGGGTGCCGGTATTCTGGGTGCGACTGGGGTTTATGTTGCTGATTGCGGTGGTCATTGCTCTGGCGATGAAAATTGTCGGGATCTTGCTGATTACCTCCTTGCTGATAATTCCGGCCGCCGCCGCCCGACGCTTTGCCCGTAACCCGGAAGAAATGGCGCTATTAGCTAGTGGCTTGGGCTGCTGTGCGGTGGCGCTGGGTTTATGGGGGTCAGTGCAGTGGGACACCCCCAGCGGTCCGTCTGTGGTGGTGGCGGCGGCGGCGTTGTTTATGCTGAGTCTGGCCTGGCCTGGCGCGAGTCGTCCTCGCTAGATGCCGGTCTCTGAACGTTCCAGCCGCCTAACGCTTGCCATTGATTGACAATTTTGCAAAATAAATCGGCAGTGCGCTCGGCATCGTAAATCGCCGAGTGCGCCTGCTCGTTTTCCCAACTCAAGCCCGCTGCCGTCGCCGCCCGCGACAACACCGTCTGCCCATAGGCTAGTCCGGCCAGACTCACGGTATCAAAACTGCTGAATTGGTGGAAAGGACAACGTTTGATTTTATTACGGGCAACGGCGGCATTGAGAAAACCTAGATCGAAAAAGGCATTATGGCCGACCAAAATGGCGCGAGTGCACTGATGCGCCTTAACCGACTGGCGCACTGCCTTAAAAATGTTTTGCAGCGCTTCATGTTCAGATATGGCGAAGCGAAACGGGTGGTAAGGGTCGATGCCATTGACGGCCAGCGATTCGGGATTGAGCTGAGTACCGGGAAAAGGCTCCACATGGTAGGCCAAGGTTTGCTGGCGCACTATGTGCCCTTCGGTATTCATCGTCAACAGTACGGCCGCAATTTCCAGCAAAGCATCGGTTTTGGCGTTGAAACCGCCGGTTTCAACGTCGATCACTACCGGTAGAAACCCTCGGAAGCGGTGGGCAATCGGATGTTTAGGTGCGGATTCGCTCATGGTTGGACAGCATAACGGAAACCCGATGAGCTGTCAGCCGCTTGATGTCTGCCACCCAATATAAAGAATGCACTATCTTACAGATGTCTAATCGACTTCTGGCCGGCCTGGCCATAGGTTTTTATAGCGCTTTCAGCATAGCGGCGCTATGCCAATCCCCGACCTCAAAGACGGGGCGTTTCGTGCATTGCAGTAAATTCGCTAACCATAAACAACAAAGGCTGCGTAATGCGGCCTAAGTATTTGATTATTTGGTCGGAGTAGCAGGATTTGAACCTGCGACCCCTGCCTCCCGAAGGCA
>SKOM01000011.1 GCA_007120095.1 Candidatus Competibacteraceae bacterium
GAGATGTTGGTCAGCACTGGGGCGAATTATCACGAACAAGTAGCCGTGGTACTGGAAGAGGGGATTGATAGGGTCAGCTTCACTTTTGGTATCCCCTCTGATGCCGAAATCGCAACGTTTAAACAACGGGGTGTGATCACTATCGGCACCGCCACCCATGTGCTGGAGGGCATTGTGCTCGAAGAGACCGGCATTGATGTTGTGGTCGCTCAGGGTATGGAGGCCGGAGGTCATCGCGGCACGTTTATCGGCCGTCCCGAGCAAGGTTTGCTGAGCCTGATGACCTTGATCCCGATACTGGTCGATCAGTTACGTATTCCGGTAGTCGCTGCCGGTGGGATTATGGACGGACGCGGTATTGCAGCAGCCCATCATCTCGGTGCTTCAGGGGTACAGATGGGCACGGCTTTTCTGACCACTCCCGAGAGCGGTGCCCATTCGATGTATAAGCAAGCCCTGCTGGACACTACCGAAATGTCCACCGTCTTGACCAAGGTCTTTTCCGGCAAACTGGCGCGAGGGTTGCAGAATCGCTTTATCACGGAGTTAAGTGAGGTGCAAGATCAACTGCCTGGCTACCCTATCCAGAATGCCCTGACCCGTGACATCCGCCGTGCGGCTGCCGAGCATGATATGCCGGAACTGATGTCGTTGTGGGCGGGTACAGGTTGCGCTCTGTGCCAATCCAGGCCGGTGGCGGAACTGATGCGCCAATGGCTGGATCAAGCCGCCCAGTATTTAAAGCCTTAACCACCAACGATTGTCACCAAGTTAACTGGGATGAGTGTCGTGCGCATCATCTCACTCAGGCTGCCGTTGTGTAGCTTGCTTGACATAAGCGTCAGGTATCAATTTGCGAAACCCCGACTCGGCGAGATTCCGTTTAGCGGCTGCGGCGCTCTCGAAAGGCCCCACGGTTACGACATACAGACCGGGGGTCAAACCTTGATAAAACAGGCTTTCGCCAATGCCAAGACGATGAACCACAAAGGCCCGATTAATCTGCTGGGCCAGAGTATGCGCTTGGCTGCGTCCTTGATCCGTGTCGGGAAAACTGCCCAGAATGATGTACCAGCTTTCTGAATAAGCGGAACGCTCTTCGAAATCAACGGTTGGTGAACCCAGTTGCTGACGCAGCGTAAGCGTTCTTTCCACAGTCAATTCGGCGCGGCAGTCGCTGATTTGAGTGCCCAGAGAAGATCCCTCGAAGCCAAAGGTTCGAAAGGTGCATTCCGCATTGCGAAACAACAACCATGCCTGCTGAGCTTTGCGGAAAGATTCTATACGTTCCGGATCAAAACCAAGTCGCGCGATGACAGATGCTTGCACCTGTTCAAGTTCCCATTCCGCGCTTTGCGCACGCTGATCCGCGCAATACTGTTCCTCGGGCGGTGAGCCTGGAGCGCGACAATCGATGTTCAAGGCAGCCAGAACAAGATTTGGGAATAGGATTAGACCAGCGAGAAGAATAGGGGTTTTTTCATTAGCTTTGCGCGAGAAACCCCAGCCTTCAGGGCGGGGAGGGATAGCGGCCGAGCGGGGCGGCTCGATGCCGTCGCGCTCGGTTAAGCCACCACGCTCGCAACCTCCGTCACTGTTTTGGGTTGAAGGAAATAGCCATCGGCCCGTTGCAGAATGTGGCAATGGCGATGCGAAATGCCTTGGACAGTCCCCTGGGGCGTTTGTATGTTAAAGGAGCTACTATAGCGCACCGCAACCCGCCTGACATGGATTCCGGCTTTTTACCACGGAGCACCTGAGCCTGCACCAGATCCCCGGTCTGAAAGCCGTGAATCAGTTTGTGGCGCATCAAATAGCCTCGGGGAAAACCGTAGCGCGTAGCTCCGAATAGCGAAGCGTATTCAGAGGAATGAGACTGGCCGTAGCCGGGACAGTTGAATAAGATGGATGCTGTACACAGTCGCCGCATAAAAAAAGCCCGCTTATCAAAGCGGGCCAATCCAGAGGAAGAAACCCCACTATCGTGGACTACTGGGTGCACGCCCGTGGCAGATACGTGCGCTGGGAGTCATGCAACCACAGTGCCAATGGCAGTCAGACTGACGCACTATATTGTATCAGAAATTATTTTTGCTCTTTTCGGTTCTACTGATTTTAATCCGGCAACGGTTGTTAAACGCTAAAATACCCTCTTATGGTGCACTGCCGCACAAACATGGTGCATTGCGCGGCTACCGGAGCCGAAAACAGTTCAGCGTGCTTGCAGCAGATGACCCGTTTCCCGTAAGGCCACCGACAACATGGCCAGATCGAGGGGCTGTCCTGAGATGCGCAAATCGTCGAATAGTCTTAAACATCGGTCGATTAGCGCCTGATTGCGTTCCAGCCACTGGGCTTTACGGGTTTGGGCGTCGGCGTCTGGCTGGTCAGTGCGCAACACTTCCGCCGTCAGCATGCGGCCTTGATCGTATAAACCATTGAGTAAAGCCGCTCGGGCGCGTCGTTGCCAATGGGTGCTGGCGGGCAGATGGCTGATGCAGTCATGCAGCCACGTCATTTGCAGGGTTTCGGCTAGATCAAAATAGACTGCGGCCACCGCAGTAATTGGTAAATCGGCTTGATCCGCCACATCGGTGATATCCAAAGCGGCATACAGCGGTGCCAAGCTCACGATTTCGCTCGCCAGTGACTCCGGCACACCTTGGTCAAGGTAGTTTTGCCGCTGTCGGTTCAATTCATCACACTGTGCGGGTTGCAACAGCGCAGGTAAATCCTGAGCCACCGTGTGTACCCCAGTGCGCAGTTGTTCGACGACTGCGGCAATATCCAGCGGCGGACGCCGATGACGCAGCAGCCATTGACTGGCCCGTTCCAGCAAGCGACGGCTTTCAATATGCAGGCTTAATTGCAGACTGGCTGGAATCTGGTTATCCAGGCCGTCGATATGTCCCCATAAGCTGCGAGCGTCATAGATTTCCCGGGCAACGGTGTAGGCGCGGGCAATATCGGGCACGGATTCGCCGCTGTCTTCCTGCAAGCGGATCACATAAGTGCTGCCCATGCGATTGAGCACGCTGTTGGTGACATAAGTGGCGATAATTTCCCGGCGCAGCGGGTGGGTCTGCATCTGTTCGGCATACACCTCACGTAGCGGACTGGGGAAATACATCAATAGCTCGTGACCCATAAACGGGTCTTCGGGCATATCAGAGTCGAGCAGCGCTTCGTACAGGGTGATTTTGCTATACGCCAGCAAAACCGCCAGCTCGGGGGCGACCAAACCTTGGCCTGCCGCCTCGCGCTCGGCCAGGATTTCATCCGAGGGCAAATACTCCAGGGTGCGATCCAGTTTGCTGGAGCGTTCCAGGGCGCGAATCACCCGCATGTGGTCACTGAGTAAATCACTGGCGATCGAACAGGTCACACTGATGGCTTCGGGTTGCAGATAATTTTGCCGCAGCACCAATTCAGCGACTTCGTCCGTCATTTCAGCCAGCAGGGTATTGCGCTGTTTTTCGGTCATATCACCGGCCGCTATCACCTGATCAAGCAAGATCTTGATGTTGACCTCATGGTCAGAGCAGTTCACTCCGCCAGAATTATCAATGGCATCGGTTAAAATTCGCCCACCCTTGAGCGCGAACTCAATCCGCCCAAGCTGAGTTAAACCCAGATTGCCGCCTTCGCCGACGACCCGGCAACGCAAGTCTTGACCATTGATGCGCAGGGCGTCATTGGCTTTATCACCCACATCGACATGAGTTTCCGAGCGGGCTTTGACATAAGTGCCAATGCCGCCATTCCACAGTAGATCAACCGGGGCTTTGAGCAGACGGTTAATTAATTCCACCGGCGTCAGACGGGTCTCCTGAATGTCCAGTACCCGGCGTATTTCAGCAGACAAGGCGATGGATTTAGCACTGCGGGGATACACCCCGCCTCCTAGGGAAATTAACTCCGGGTTATAGTCCTCCCAACTGGAACGCGGCAAATTAAACAGCCGCTGGCGTTCTTGAAAGCTGGTTTCCGGGTCAGGGTCAGGATCGAGAAAGATATGCAGATGATTAAATGCGGCCACCAGTTTGATATGGCGTGACAGTAACATCCCGTTGCCGAACACATCGCCGCCCATATCGCCGATGCCGACCACTGTAAAATCATCGCGGTTCTGGATGTCCAGACCGAGTTCGCGGAAATGGCGTTTGACCGACTCCCAGGCTCCGCGGGCGGTAATGCCCATTTTCTTGTGATCGTAGCCATTGGCCCCCCCCGAGGCAAAGGCATCGCCCAGCCAGAACCCATAATCCATGGCGATACGATTCGCAAAATCAGAGAATGTCGCGGTACCTTTATCGGCGGCAACAACCAGATAAGGGTCATCGCCGTCATGACGCACGACCTGGGGAGGCGGTTGGATGCAATCGTCAACCCGATTGTCGGTAATGTCGAGCATCCCGCTGATGAAAGTCCGGTAACAGTCTTGAACTTCAGCCGCCACCGCTTCCCGGCTCAAACCCGTCAGGGGACGTTTCACTACAAACCCGCCTTTGGAACCGACCGGCACAATCACCGAGTTTTTCACCATCTGCGCCTTAACCAATCCCAGCACTTCGGTGCGAAAATCCTCACGCCGATCAGACCAGCGCAAACCACCGCGGGCGACTAAGCCGCCGCGTAAATGCACCGCTTCAACCCGTGGCGAATAGACAAAAATTTCAAACATCGGCAGTGGCTTGGGCAGTTCGGGAATGTGGCTGGGATCGAATTTAAAGGCGATATAGTCCTTAGCCTGGCCGGTATGGGGATCGGCCTGAAAGAAATTCGTCCGCAGCGTAGCCTGAATCACGGCGAGAAAACGGCGCAAAATGCGATCTTCATCCAGACTGCGGACATGTTCCAGCGCCGCTTCTATGGATTGCGCCCGGGTGGCGCAATGGTTTTGGCGTTCGATCTCAGCCGCTGGGTCAAAACGGGCATAAAACAGCGCAATCAAATCCTTGGCTATTTTGGGATGCTGGCACAAGGTCTGCTGCATATAAGCCTGGCTGAAGGTGATCCGGGTCTGTTGCAGATATTTGCTGTAGGCGCGCACAATCGATATATCACGGCCATCGAGATGGGCGTTGAGCACCAAGCGATTAAAATCGTCATTTTCCAGCCGGCCTTCCCAGATCTGAGCAAAAGCCTCTCGGAAGATGTCTTTGACCTCACTGACATCCACTTGAACGCCGGTGTCCTCGCGCATATCAAAGTTCAGTACCCAACGCGGTGCGCCATCGGCCAGTTCAAGTTCATAGGGACGGGCGCTGATCACCCGTAAACCCATGCATTCCAAGATCGGTAATACATCCGATAGGGGCAGGGGCTGGTCGCAGCCAAAGACCTTGAAATGCAGCAACCCGTCAGGTTCTTCCAGAGGGCGATACAGCCACATGGCTAAGGGCTGGTCGGAGCTGAGTGACTCCAGACGGTGAATATCGCTGACCCCGGTGCGGGGTTCAAAGTCCTCGCGATAGGCGGCGGGGAACGCTTCACCATAGCGCTGGAATAAGCCATTGCCTTGCGCTTCGCCGACATCGTCCAGTAGGGCGCGGAATAAATTATCGATCCATGAGGACATGGCTTCGCGCAGCCGGGTTTCTAAGTCGGCTACCGAATACTCCGGTATCTGACCGGGTCGGGTACGAACCTGAAAATGTACCCGCGCCAGCATCGACTCCGAAAACTGGGTTGAAAAACTTGAGGATTCGCCCTCGAACGCCTGTTGCAGAATGGTCTGAATACGCTCGCGCAAATCCGTGTTGTACCGGTCTCGCGGTACGTAAACCAAACAAGAGACAAAGCGCTGGAACAGATCTTCACGCACAAACAAGCGCAGCCGCTGGCGTTCTTGCAGATGCAAAATCCCCATGACGGTATTGAACAAATCGTCTTCGCTGGCTTGAAACAGCTCGTCGCGGGGGAACGTCTCTAAAGTGATCTGCAACGCCCGCCAGGTATGACTGCCGGGTTTAAGGCCAGAACGCTGGAGCATACGGCGGGTTTTAGCGCGGAGCAGGGGAATGTCCTGGGCGCTTAGGGTATAGGCACTGGCGGTGTACAGTCCCAGGAAGCGCCGTTCACCGATGACCTGCCCTCCTGCATCGAAACGTTTGATGCCGATGTAATCCATGTGGACGGGGCGATGCACAGTGGCGCGGGCATCCGCTTTAGAAATCAGTAAGGGGGCCGGGTGAGTCGCTAACTCACGCAGCCGATCAGGCAGACGGGTAAAGCTCAGCGATGGCGTTGCCTGGCCATCGTCGCGTAATACTCCAAGACCGGATCGGGGCACACTACACAGCAGCAGACCTTCGGGGCTGTGCACCAGGTCATAATCGCGGCAGCCAAGGAAAATAAAATTACGCTCCGCCACCCAGTGGAGGAAGGTTTTGATTTCCTCGATCTGCTCGGCTGGACACGGCGCATGCCCGGCATCAAGATCGGCAATAGTGGAGCACATGCGCTGTTGCATCGCCGGCCAGTCTTCGACGGCGATGCGCACGTCCCGGATCACTTTGTGCAGGTCTTGCTGGAGCGTATCTAATATCACCGGATCGTTTTGTCGGTCCACTTCACAGTGAATCATCGACTCCAGTTCACCGGATTGTTCGCCAGCGGTGACCTGCTGTAAATAGCCTTGCGGATCACGTTGCACTCGAATCAGCGGGTGGATTATCAGATGTGCCCGCAGCCCATGGCGGTTGATGGCCATGATGATGGAATCGACCAGAAATGGCCTGTCATCAGTGACGATTTCGATGACGGTATGGGTCGATTGCCAGCCGTGTTCGTCATAATTAGGGTTGTAGGCCCGGATCAATGATTCATCCGCCTGGCGTTGCCGGGCGAGATTCCAGTGCGCCAGACAGGCACCATAGAGGTTTTCCGGCTGTAATTCCTGTAAATCCTCAAGGGCGACGTGGGCGTAATACTGGTGACAGAACCGGCTCAGCATCTCGTACCTTTCCGGAGCCAGGCGTTGTTCCAGCAGTGTAATGATGCGCCCGATGAGTTCTTGTTGTTGTTCAGTATATTCGTGTCCCATGGGAATCCTCTGGTGTCAATAAATATTTAAATCAGCGGTTATCAGTGAGTCGCTGCCAGGCCTGTTGGTACAGTGCGGCGGTTTTTTCCACGACCGCCGATGGTAATGCCGGGCCGGGGGCAGTTTTATCCCAGTCGAGGCCGTCGAGATAATCGCGCACGAATTGTTTATCGAAACTCGGCGGGCTGGTGCCCGAGCGGTAGCCGTCAACCGGCCAGAAACGTGAGGAATCCGGGGTCAATAATTCGTCCATCAACACCAGATGGCCTTCAGCATCCAGTCCAAATTCAAATTTAGTGTCAGCAATGATAATGCCTCGTCGCAGGGCGTAAGTGGCGGCTTCGTGGTAGAGTTGCAAACTCAAAGCACGGAGTTGCTCAGCGTGCTCCGTGCCGAGATATTCAACCACCTGCCTGAAAGATACGTTTTCATCATGCTGACCGGATGCAGCCTTGGTCGATGGAGTGAAAATCGGTTCCGGCAAACGCTCAGCCTGTTGCAGCCCTGGGGGCAAAGGCACACCACTGGTCGAGCCGCTGCGCTGATAATCGCGCCAGCCGGAGCCGATCAGATAACCGCGCACCACGGCCTCGAACGGGATGCCTTGCAGTCGCCGGGCAATCACTGATCTCCCGATCATGAGAGTTCGTTCTTCAGGGTCAGGCAGTATGGACTCCAAGGTGAGTGTGACGCCGTGCAGATGATTAGGCACCAGATGGTCAAACCGCAGGAACCAGAAATTCGACAGGGCCGTGAGCAGTTGTCCCTTGCCAGGGATGGGGGTGGGCAGCACCACATCGAAAGCGGATAAGCGATCACTGGCCACAATCAGCAGATGTTCAGCATCGATGGCGTAGACATCACGCACTTTACCCCGATGAATCAAAGGCAGCGTGTTAAGCTGAGATTCGAATAATACGTCCGGCTGAGTCAACACAGATTATCGTCCTCTTTTTGATTCAGTCAATCTAACGGCATCAGGGTTGTGAAGCAAACCTTATCGGTCATTGCCCGGCATCGTTATAGCGGTTGGCTAAATACTTTGATACCGATACAATTAAAGACCTACGCAATCAGCACAATTTGCAGGATTATTGCATGCACTGCCCGTTTTGCGGCACACCGGATACCCGCGTCATCGATTCCCGATTATCGCCCGAAGGCGACCGGGTACGCCGTCGCCGCGAATGCACCCGGTGTGCTATCCGGTTTACCACCTATGAAATCGCTGAATTGACCCTGCCGCGGATTGTTAAACAGGATCAGCGCCGTGCAGCCTTCGATTCGGCCAAGCTGCGAGCGGGGATGCTGAAAGCGCTGGAAAAACGTCCGGTCGCGATGGCCGCCATAGAAGCCGCCATACAGCGTATCGAGCACAAAGCGCGCGCTACCGGGGAACGCGAACTGTCCTCGCGCCAGCTCGGCGAATGGGTCATGGATGAATTACGGCAGTTGGATCAAGTCGGCTATGTGCGCTTTGCTTCGGTGTATCGCAGCTTTCAAGACATTAATGCGTTTCGTGAAGAAATCGAACGTCTGCAACAAGCGGCCGCAGCTCAACCGACCGATAATTCCTGTAGTTAAATGATGATTTATTCATCGACTGATAACGCCTATATGGCGCGCGCCCAGCGGCTGGCCCGCCGTGGCTATGATACGACGCACCCTAACCCGCGAGTCGGCTGTGTGCTGGTGCGGGCCGGGCAGATCGTGGGAGAGGGCTGGCATGAGCGCGCCGGCCAACCCCATGCCGAGGTTCATGCGTTGCGGATGGCGGGTGAGGCGGCGCGGGGGGCGACGGCCTATGTGACCCTCGAACCCTGCTGCCATTATGGCCGCACCCCGCCGTGTAGCCGTGCGCTGTTGGACGCCGGGGTGCAAAGGGTCGTCATGGCTATGCGTGACCCTGATCGGCGGGTGGCCGGTCAAGGCATCGCCGAACTGCAAGCCGCCGGGGTCAGCGTAGAGTGCGGGCTATTGGAAACAGAGGCCAGAACGCTGAACCCAGGGTTTGTCATGCGGGCTGAACAGGGGCGTCCTTGGGTGCGGTGTAAACTGGCCATGAGTGTAGATGGGCGCACCGCTTTGGCGTCAGGGGCGAGTCAATGGCTGACCGATACGCCCGCGCGCTTGGACGTGCAGC
>SKOM01000236.1 GCA_007120095.1 Candidatus Competibacteraceae bacterium
GCGTGGAGCTTAGCGGCGATAATCAAGCCATCTCCTTGGGCAGTCTCGGGGCAGGAACCCACCGAAGCGAGGGCAACTTCGCCGTAGGAATCCTCTTCCTTTAGGGAGAGGAGGACGTCAAGTTTCTTTAAATGCCGTGAGTACAGCCCGAGGCTTGCCGCGCCAAGTGATGATCACGGTCTCACCATGCTCCGTAGCGGCGATCAGTTCGCGAGTGCGCAGGAATGGCTCCCTCCTCAAATTACACCTTAAAGTGTAACTTGAGGCTGGGGGGTATTCAAGCGCAAGCGGGAATTTATTACAGCCGTTTGCACTGATTAGCGGACTCATGGTGATACCGTGTAGGTCGTGCCCTACAGCCTACCGGCAATCCTTACGATGTCGGGCTATGGATCTGCTCATGGATGCCTACTCTCCAGGTCGGTCGGTTATAGGACGTGCCCGACGGGAAGCGGTTGTTAATACCCAGTACAGTACGGTACAAATCAGCGTGATAATACCTAGGGCAACAACTGAATATTGGTAACCGAGTTGGGCAATTAACACCGCCATCAGTAATGGTCCAATGACATTGCCGATGCGCTCCCAGAAGCGAAATACGCCCATGCCAGCACCTGGCCCCATCCGGCTCACAATGGACGTTTCGGTGACCAGTGCGGCTTGTGAGGAGACCGAGAAACTGTGCGCGATACCCAGTAAAATCACCATAATCAGTACCGGTATAATGCCCTCAAAAAACCAGAAGGACAATAAAGCAGCGGCTGTGATAAAACCACCGGCCATGACTAAATAACGCCGCAGCCAAGCTTGAGGAAATAGATACGATACACCGGGGCCGATAAAGATCAGGCAAATGCTATATGTCATAATAATGCGCCCGATATTGGATTGCAGAGCATCAATACTATTTAAATACAGTGGAGTGAAAAAAAACAAGAAACCGACCAGAACCAATTTGGCCGGGATGGCTTGTAACAATACCAGTGCAGAGAAATCCCGATCTCGAAATACAGTAAACATCTGGGCGATTTTAAATCGTGCCGGTGCATCGGTATTCACTGGATCTTCCCGTGGTTTGAAATCACCACGAAATACTAATACTGTAAAGATCAAAGTTAATCCAGTAAATACCGCACTGACATAAAATACATCGGCATAACCGATGCGTTCGGCGAGCATGGCACCAATGACTGTACCGCAGATATCGCCACTAAAAAACGCCGCTAAGAATCCAGCCATACCCATAGCGCGTGAGCGTTGATCCGTATTGTCGATAATAAAGCGCTGGCAGCAGATAAACACCATACCAAAACCGACCGCCACTAAGGCACGAAACGCGATCAGTTGAGTGATATCTTGAGCCACTGCGGTGAGTGCATGGCCGACGGCATTGAGAATCAACCCGATTAATAATGGCCGTCGCCAGCCGAATGAGTCGGTCATGACGCCTGATAACGGCAGGCTGATGGCCATAATCAGCATGAAGGCGGATAAGGGCAGGCTGATGACCAGCTCACGGGACAGTCCTAAAACCGGTTCATACAGGCTGTCTACATATAGAGGGAAAAATGATAAGCTGAGGCCATCCGCCATAATGAACAGAAAAATAAGCGGGCGAATCAGCGCTGTCGGTGTTACCGATACCGATTCCTGGGTTGGTAAGGCCGTTGCAGGCTGCAAGGGGTGGCTGGTGTCGGCCAGTTGACGGCGTAAGCGATGTAAACGGCCTTTGAATAATTCAAGCCCGGTATGGATTTGCGCAGCAATACCGGTGGTGTTATGAGTCGCTGGCAGGCGTTGTTTGCAGGCGTCGATCTGCTGGGTTTGGTGCTGTAGTGTGGTTTCGAGTGCTGGGCGGATCTGATGGAGTGTTTGCTGATAACCGAGTGCGGTGCAAAATGCGGTCGAACTTTTGGCAATAATTCGATTGTAGGTATCGGCTAAAACCCCAATTTGTCCGAGGGCACTGTAGTCCTCAGTGCGTACCGGTTGCAACTGGGTCACATTGAGGGCGATATGATTGCGCAGCCGTTTTAATGGGTGGCTGATGTAATACACGACGAAAAAGGCTAAAAATTCGAACGTCAGCAACAGTGAGGTCAACATCACTGTCAACATATCCCATAAAATCTGCCGCGACTCCGCCTGGATGATTTGACCGGATAGGTGAATGTGTAAAAAACCTTGTACTGCGTCGTTGTGTCGCAGTGGAATGGTGATATCGGTATCGGCAGGCGATAAACCGAGTTCGGCTAATTCAAAGGCATGTTCGTCGCTGATTAAGCGTGAAGCTTCAGTGCCGTGTTCGATTTGTCGCGCTTGCATCGGGTCAGCGACAAAAAGGACATCCTTGGCCGGGCCGACAATCTCAATAAACGCGACCTCAGGCAGATCATTAAGAGACTGAGCCAGGGTCTGTTCGAGCCGGGCAATATTGTGCAGCGGGATACCCAGCGCCAGAATGTTTTCGATATCGGCTTTAAGAAATAGACCGGCGCTGCGGGTTTTGTCTTGTAAAGCGTTAATATAGCTGGACTGAAAGGCGTGGAGATTGTAATACGAATATATGGCCTGGCCGAGCATGATGACCAGACCCGCGACCAAAAACACCATCACGCGCACACTAAGATCAAGTTTCATCAGGTGTGGATCTCGTGCTGGTGGGCATGTGACTCAGGTGCGGGCAGTTGATCCAGTAAGGCCATGGTCTTGCGGTTGTCCTCAATCAACTCGGTAATCGTTGAGCTGAGCGTTGCGGGCAGTTCGGGATGGTCCAGCCATGAGTGCAGCAGCGCTTGGTACAGTGACAGTTCATGGCGCGCGACGTCTATATCGGCCAGGGTGTGGTGCATGGACTGTAAGCGTTGATGAGTCGCTTGCACCTCAATCGCAACGCGCTGTAAAAATATCCCAATGTTGACAATATCATTGCTGATCGTCTCAGTATCCGGCACCAGGGGTACGGGCATGACGGGGTTTGCTACGGCATATGGTTCGCTGGCCCCCTTAAGGTTAGCCCGATGAGCATCAGGTGGATCAGACAACAGCCCCTGCTGAATGCGATCCAGGTCTTTTTGTATCGGACGGATAACAAACAAAATCAACAGTACAATTAAAGCGATAGAGGTCAAGCCTAATGACCAGCCCAGCCGCTGCAAGGCACTTATCGCCATGGTTTTAATCTGAGCCCCAATGATTTCTTGGGAAAAGCTGCTGAGGACCACCCCGATCTGTGCACCATCGGAGCGTCTTATTGGAATCTGAATCAGATAATCTTGGTCATAGCGTTGGGTCAAGACGGTGTTGGACTCCCCATACTGGCGGCCATGTTGCGCAAACAGCGCCTGATCAGCCGTTGCGGTTCCCTTAAAATAGAGTAGTTGCCCCGTGCGGTCGGTGACGGCAATACCGTTCAAATTAGGGTTATTGACCAGAAAGGTGGCCAGCATATCGTCCATGCCCTCAAAAGCAGCAAGAGGTTTACCCAAACGTACACCGCGTTCAATGGATTGCACCAGGTTGGTGCTGGCGGTTTCCAGGGTGGCAATTAGGGATTTTGTGTAAATTTTCTCGAAAGATGAGATGCTTAAAATAGAATTAAGCAGCAGCGTACTCAATAAAATCGCCATGGTCGCGACGACAATTTTAATCCAGAAATGCAGCGATTGTGGCAAGAGGCCCGCTCGTGGCATTTAGGGTGTCTCCGCAGTGGTAGTTTGACCGTGATAGGCGATCATCAGCATGGTGATGTCGTCAGATTGCGGGGCGTCGGCGGCAAATTCGCTCAAGCGGCTACGAATGTGCTGAATCAAGGATTCAGGACTCGCTCCGTGAGCGTGGCGGATCGTCTGTAACAGCCGTTCATCCGAAAACAACTCAAACTGAGGATTCATAGCTTCGGTGACCCCGTCGGTGTATAAAAACAGACTATCGCCTGGGGTTAGGGTCATGTTTAAATTGTGATAATCCATGCCCTCTATGGCACCGACCACCGGGCCACTGATGCCCTGCACAAAATCGCATTCGCCGTGCTGAGTCATGATGATCGGCGGGTTATGGCCTGCATTGGCATAGCCAATCTGCCCCGTGTGGATGTCGATGATGCCAAGAATAAGGGTTACAAACATGCTTTTAGGATTATCCTTACTGAGGCTGTCGTTGACTAAGCGGATAATGTGCCCCGGATCGCTTTCTCTGGCGGTGTAGCTTTGAATGAGTGTGCGGGTAATCGCCATATACAGAGCGGCGGGCATCCCTTTATCGGAAACATCGCCGATGGTGAAGCATAACCGGGTGTCATCGAGCATGAAAAAATCATACAAATCACCGCCCACTTCTCGGGCCGGTTCCAGTAACGCGTAGAGCGCCAATTCACGATGGGTATCAGCGAGCGGCAGTTCTTGGGGTAGAAAGCTCATCTGAATTTCCCGCGCTACGTTCAGTTCACTTTGGTAGCGTTCTTTCGCGGCGGTTGTTTCCAGCAAACGGCGTACATTGTTTTTGAGTTCGGCCTGCATGAACAAAAAGGCGGCCGCCAGTGCCCCGACTTCATCGGTGTATTTACGGGTTAAGGTTTCGATGCACTTGGGGGTATAGGTGTTGGTAGTGAGATCCTGCTGGGCGAGCTGTTTTGCCTCGGTGGCCAACAGGCCAAGGGGACGTAAGATCAATTGGGCAAAGCCCATGGCGGCGATCACGCTGAGAACGAAAATCCCCCCAATTAATACCGATTGACGACGAACCAATTCCTGTGCGGGAGCTTGGAGTTCGGTTTCGGGGATGATGGCACCCAGAAACCAATTCAGGGACTGGAAATAACGGGTGTAACTGACCAGGCGCTCGCCGTCAACCAGGATAACGCTGCGCTCGGGTCGGTCTCGTTGCATCTGTGGAGTTCGTGTGGGCAAATTCGGCAGCAGCCTTTCAGGGAAACCGATATGAGCCGGAGGGATGATAATTTCATGTTCTCGATTGAAAATAAACAGGGAACCCGTGTCGGTGATGCGCGCTTGGGCAAACTGACTTTCGAGCTCCTTTACGACTTGAGCCAGCCGAGCCTTTTCCCGCGCTTTGATGTGGGAAATATCGACAAAGGCCCCCAGAATCCAATCCCATGCCGGTGTACGCTGCAGAAAGGCGAGTTTTTGGATGTCTGGGTTGTCGTTTGGGGAGAATACGGCAAACTGAGCAAAAGACGACTGGGGTGTGTTGACCACGCCGGACAGCGGTTGTCCGCGAATGTCGCTGAGTTCGGAAAGATTTTGCTGCACCAGATTGTTTTCAGAATCGAAAAAAATCTGCCCTTGGGTATCTGCGATGAAAAAATTGGTGGTGCCCATATCTAATTGGGCGAGCCAGTTGCGAAATTCACTGACTGCTGAGGGGGTGGGATACGTGGTGTTTTGTGCGTACAGCGTCAAAACAGCCAGCACAAAGTCGGATTCACGTTGCAAGCGTTCGCGAGAGTGCTCAATACTGTCAATACGATCAGCGATGACATTGCGGTATACGCCTTGCAGATTCAAAAACACTCCGTCAAGAATATTCTCGACATTATTCTGCTCGATGTGCATCACTTCACGCCCCACATCCCGGTGGGTCAGGTAAACAACTGCGCTGGCAGTGGACAATAAAACCAGTGCGATAAAGGCTATGAGTTTAGAATGCAGCGTCTTAAACATCAGCAGGATAGGTGGTCATGATCGCCGGGTATAAAGCGCTCTCAGCCGTGGTTATGGTTATCAGCCGCAGGTTTGCCCAACAATGCGACCTGAACAGTGGCCGCGCTGTCAATGCCGCCAAAACGCGGGTGTGAGTAAAATCAACAAAGTAAAAATTTCCAAACGGCCAAGCAGCATAGCGAAACAGGCCATCCACTTTACCGGATTGGATTGAGCGGCGAAACTGCCGGCCACCTCGCCCAGGCCTGGACCGAGTAAATTGAGTGAAGCGATGGTGGCGCCAAACGCGGTTTCCAGGTCAAGGCCCATAGTCATATAGCTGCCGGTGAACACCAGCGCCGTGAGAATATACACCGTGTAAAATCCCCACACGGCTTGGGCGACTTCCTCGGGCACAGCACGATCACCCAGCTTGACTCGAAAAACGCCATGGGGGTGAATGGTGGAATGCACTTCGCGTACTCCCTGCTTGAACAGCAGCATGATCCGTAACACCTTAATGCCACCAGCGGTTGAACCGGCACAGCCGCCGATAAACGATAGACTCGCCAGCAATAAGGGGATAAATAAGGGCCACTCGGCGAAGGTGGCCGTACCGAAACCCGTGGTAGTCAGTACCGCCACCACTTGGAATGCGGCATAGCGTAATGAAGTCAGTAATGAATCATAGCTCAGGCTTAAAGCCAATCCCACCGAAATGACCAAAGTTGCACCGAGAAATATGCCTAAGAAAGCCAGGACTTCCGGTTCGCGCCAATAAAGTCGCAGATCAAGATGGCGCCAGACGAGAAAATGCAGGGCAAAATTAATCCCGCCTAGTAACATGAAGGTCATGCAAATCATCTCGATAGCTACGCTATCAAAATAGCCGATGCTGTCATCATGGGTCGAAAAGCCCGCCGTGCCGACGGTGCTGTAGGCATGTCCAATGGCATCGAACGGCGTCATCCCCGCCAGCCAGTAGGCCAAAGCGCAGAGCACGGTGAGTGTGACATAAATCACCCACAAGACCCTTGCTGTGTCCATGATCCGTGGGGTGAGTTTTTGATCCTTGGCTATTCGCGAGACTTCGGCTCGGTATAACTGCATGCCGCCTACGCCTAACATGGGTAGAATAGCGACGGCCAGTACCACCACACCCAAACCGCCTAGCCATTGTAATTGTTGACGATAATAGAGAATGGAACGGGGTAAATCATCGAGACCGATGATCACCGTAGCACCGGTAGTGGTTAAACCCGATATGGCCTCGAATACAGCATCCGTCAGGCTCATGGCTGGATCGGATGATAGATAAAAAGGCAGCGCTCCAGCGGTGCCCAGTACACTCCAGAACAGGGTGACAATCACAAAGCCATCGCGAATACTGAGTTCGCGGCGTACCTGGCGCACCGGCCACCAGCAGAGCACGCCGAAACTGGCTGTTATCAGCAAGGCCATCAGAAAGGCGGTGGCTTCACCGTCACCATACCAATAGCTCACGGCAATGGGTGGTAAGTGGGTCAGACTGAACACGCCCAGCAGCACCCCCAGAATTTTCAGAATAATGCTGATGTGCATTGCCGTTGGTTAAATAAAAGTGATGTGGACTTGGAATAACCGCTCGACGTCACGTAGGTAGCGCTTATCGGTGAGAAATAAAATAGCGTGGTCTTCCGCTTCGATGACGGTATCATGGTGGCAAATCAGCACATGATTGCCACGCACAAGGGCAGCGATGGTGGTGCCGGGGGGCAGGGGTATTTGCTCGATGCGCCGGCCTACGACGCGCGAGGTGCTGCGATCACCATGTGCAATCGCTTCAATCGCTTCGGCCGCCCCTCGGCGCAGGGAGTGAACTTTAACCACATCCCCCCGGCGTACATGCGACAGCAGGCTGCCAATGGTCGCTTGCTGTGGCGATATGACCGCATCAATCACTCCCGAGGCCTCCACCAGATCGACATAAGCCATACGGTTGATCAGCGCCATGACTTTATGGGCACCCAGCCGTTTGGCCAGCATCGCTGAGAGGATATTGGCTTCATCATCGTTGGTCACGGCGCAGAACACATCCGTGTTTTCAATATTTTCTTCGATGAACAACTCCTCGTCGGCGGCATTGCCGGCCAGCACGATGCTGCGGGCCAGCCGCTCCGACAGCCGTAGCGCTACGGCCCGGTTGTTCTCGATGACTTTAACTTGATGATCATGCTCCAGAGCCTGAGCCAGGCGGCTGCCGATATTACCGCCGCCGGCCAGTATAATGCGCTTAATCTGTTTGTCGAGTCGGCGTAATTCGCTCATTATAGCGCGGATATTTTTGTTCGCGGCAATGAAAAACACCTCATCATCCGCTTGGATGAGGGTATCGCCCTCGGGGATAATCGCGCTGCCTTGGCGAAAAATCGCCGCTACCCGAGTATGAATACCGGGCATGTGGCTGGGCAGAGTACGCAGCGCTTGGCCGACCAAGGGGCCGCCATAATAGGCTTTGACGCCCACCAGACTGACTTTACCATCAGCGAAATCGAGCACCTGTAAAGCACCGGGGTATTCCATCAGTCGGTGGATGGAATCGGTGACCAGTTGCTCGGGGCTGATCATGACATCAATCGGCAAGGCATCGGGAAGGAATAACTCGCGGCTGTGGCGCAGGTATTCAGCCGAACGCACTCGGGCGATCTTGGTCGGAGTGCGAAACAGCGTATAGGCCACTTGGCAGGCGATCATATTGACTTCATCGCTGTTGGTTAGCGCAATCAATAAATCGGTATCCTCAGCGGCGGCCTGGTTCAGCACGCTGGGGTGGGAGGCATGGCCATTGATGGTTCGGATATCGAGACGCTCCTGCAAGTTGCGCAGTGTCTCGATGTTGTGATCGACGATGGTAATATCGTTGTCTTCATGGGACAAGTTTTGTGCAACCGAGGAGCCCACCTGACCGGCACCAAGAATGAGTATTTTCACGAGTGCTTTCAGTCCAATGAGCGTTTCGGATCAATGCCCAAAGCGCGTAGTTTACGGTATAAATTAGTGCGCTCCATGCCGACGCGATCCGCCAGCCGCGCCACATTACCCTCACATTCGCGAAACTGCTGTAGTAAATAGGCTTTTTCAAACTGCTCGCGGGCCTCACGCAGGGGCAAATTGAGCGGCACTGCGCCGAGTTCTTGTCGCCGTGAGGTCGGGGCGCTGCTAAGGGCAATATCGACTTCTTCCTGGGTAATTTCTTCCCGACTGCCCAGGATAAGCAGTCGTTGTACCAAGTTTTTCAACTCACGGATATTACCTGGCCAACTGTAGTTGCGCAAACGGTTTTGGGCCGCCACACTGAAACGTCGGTAACCAAGATGTTCTTGATCAACAAAGTAATCGACATAGAAATTGAGCAAATCAGGGACATCTTCGACATGTTCACGCAGTGGTGGTAATTTAATCGGGACGACGTTGAGCTGATAAAACAGATCTTCGCGGAACCGCGCTTCCGCCACTTCACGATCGAGCTCACGATGCGAGGCTGCCACGATGCGGACATTCACTGTAACCGACTCCTTGCCATTGAGCCGCAGAAACGAACCGTTTTCCAGAGCGCCAGCCAGTTTCGCTTGAGTTTCCTGATCCATATCGGCCAGCTCATCGAAAAACAAGGTGCCTCCACTGGCCTGTTCCAGACGGCCATAATGCACCCGATCGTTTTCCTCAGAACCGAAGAGTTCTAACGCCGAGTTTTCGCGGGCTATGGAACCGACCCCGACATCAATAAACGGACCGTTGCGGCGTAGGCTGTTGGCATGCAAATAACGGGCAAAGACTTCCTTGCCGGTGCCCGGCTCCCCGGAAATCAGCACCGGTGTGTCATGTGGAGCAACTCGCAAAATCTGGTTGCGCAAACGCTGCATCGTATCGCTTTTACCAACCGGTTCGGTTACCGGTCGGGCCTGGCGTTGCAGTCCTTGATTTTCCCGTTGCAGCCGATCGGCTTCTAACGCTCGATTAACCGTGAGCAGCAGTTTGCTCAGCGACAACGGTTTTTCAAGGAAATCATAAGCCCCTAAGCGGGTCGCCTCCACAGCCGTTTCCACCGTACCATGGCCGGAGATCATAATCACCGGGCAGGGCTGTCGATCGTTTTCATACCATTCCTTTAGTAAGCTTACGCCATCGATATCCGGCATCCAGATGTCCAGCAGAATCAGATCAGGACGACGCGCCCGTCGAGCTTCGCGAGCTTCTTGGCCGTTTTGAGCGATACTGACCGTGAAACCCTCATCTTGCAGAATTTCCTGGATCAACTCGCGGATATCAGGTTCATCGTCAACTACGAGGATATGCGCAGTACTCATCCTTTTTCCTCTTTATCAATGGAGCAGGGTGGCATTGTTTGAGAACCGTCCGGCAAAGCGTTCAAAGGCAGGCGGATAGTCACTTGTGCTCCTCCTGTGGGCGAGTTGGCCAAATCGATCAACCCGCCATGTTCTTCGACAATTTTACGGACAATAGCGAGCCCTAGACCGGTTCCTTTCGGTTTGGTGGTGACATAGGGTTCAAACATATTGCCAATGCGCCCGTCGGGAAAACCAGGCCCATCATCCGAGATGAGCAATTGTAGGTGGCGCTGGCGGCTGCCGTTACAGGTCTGGATACGCACAGCTAAGCAGCCTCCTGTTTCGCTCATGGCTTCTAAGCTATTTTGAATCAAATTATGTAATACCTGGCGCAGGCGGCTGGCATCGGCAACCAGGGTCGTTGCGGCGGGGTCGGGTTCGAATACAATGCTCACACCATGGCGATTGCTGCGGTAAGGATACAGTAATTCGCTGATAAAACTGTTGATATCAATAGCGGTTAAATTAAGCTGCGCCGGACGGGCATAGGTATTGAAGTCGTCAACAATTTCTTTCATTGAATGAACCTGTTGGATAATCGTCTGGGTACCCCGATCCAGCACCCGCGCTTCTTCCGGTTCCATCGTTTTAAGATATTTGTGACGGATACGCTCAGTCGCCAGTTGAATCGGGGTCAATGGGTTTTTGATTTCATGAGCCAGGCGACGGGCCACTTCGGCCCAGGCGGCGTCACGTTGCGCCTGGACTAACGCGGTAATATCGTCAAACACGACGACATGACCGGCGTGCGGTCGATCCGGATCGGGTAGCGAACTGCCCTGGCACATCAACACCAGCCGACCAGTGCCTGCAAACAGCATAATTTCCCGACGCCAGTCATCAGGTTGTTGTAGCCACAGCAGCAGGGATTCGAACAACCGTTGTAAATATTCGGGTGCTTGTGGATCATTGGTGCGGCCGACCATATTGCTTAGGCTGATTTGCAGAATTTGTTCGGCAGCCGCGTTATAGGTGCGCAAACGCCCGCTGTGATCGAAGGTTAATACCCCGGAAGAGAGCCGTGCCAACACTGCTTGCAAGTAAGCTCGCTGGCGTTTGAGCAGCTTTTGGCTGCGCTGTTCCGCCAAACGTGCATGAGCCAGATGGCGGGTCATCTGATTAAATGAATGCACCAGAAATCCGAGCTCATCGTTGCTGGTAAGCGGCAGTTGTCGATCATAATCGCCGGCCGCGACGGCACGCGTACCTTCAGCCAGTTCCCGGATGGGAGCCACCAGACGTTGGGCGGCATATAAAGCGGCCCAGAAGGCGGCGAGTATGCCAAACAGCAGCACCAGGGACAGTGTCAAGATAAAACTGGCTTTCAATGGATTGCGCAAAAAACTCAGTTCGCGGTAGCTGTCGAAGGCGGATTGCACCGAATCGGCCAGTTCCCCCAACCGCGAGGGCACGGGGAACAGGGTTTGTAACATACGCGACTCGTCCGTAGAGCCTAGCGAAGGTACCGGTACCATCACCCGGATATGGAAGCCAAAATCACGGATAGGATCCAGGCTCAGGTAGTCGTGACCTTGGCGAACTTGCAAAAAAACGATATCCGGGGGCTGATGAGGGACAATCCGCAGTGGGTCGATGCTGGCGGTAGCGATGATGCGACCACTTTGGCCGAACAGGGTCAGCTCGGAGGCTTCGGTATAGTCGAGCATCTCGGCCAGTTGTAGTGCGACCCCACCACTGGTGCGGCGGGTTTGGCGCAGATCTTCAGCCATGCGTTGAGTTTGTTTGAGGGCGTCGCGCATGCGTAAGTCCAGGGCGCTACGGCTAAGCTCTAGGGCATCATCTAGGGCTTGTTCGATGCGCACATCGAACCAGCTGTCAATCCCACGTTGCAGAAACTGTAGCGAGAAATGATAGACCACGCCGACCGGAACCAGCGCCAGGGCCACAAACAACACCATCAGCCGCAAACTCAGCCGCGAACCCGGTTCATGTTGCCGGTAGCGTTGGATCAGTTGATACAGACCGATACCGATTAACAGGGTCAGCACAACCAAACCACCGGCGCTGAAAATCAACAGCCAAAAATACAGCTCGTTGAAGCGAGCCGAGTTTTGTGTGGCATCGCTCATCATCAGCAAGGCCAGCAGCATCAGCCCAAACAGCAGCAGCATGGGCAACAGGGGGCGGTGGCGTAGGGCGTACATCATAACGGCCAGTTATACCAGTCGCTGCGCAGCCGCCAGGCATTAGAGATATAGGCTACAGGTCGCAGTGGTGCGGGCAGCGAACTGATGTCCAGCTCAGCACGCAAGCGTACTTCATAGCGAGTATCAGCCTCCAGCAGGGTTTGATCCAATAGCGGAAAAGCCCGCAGACGCCCCATGTATTCAATGGCCGCCGCGTAGGTTGGGAAGCTGTGCAGTTGGTGGCTGTTGAGGTTGGTCACCACATATTGCTGAGCAAGACTTTGGTATTGTAATCGATAGCGTTGTTGCAGACTGGCGACTCTTTGATTCCACAACCAGTCACGTTGTCTGCGTACTTGCAGGGTCAGTTGCACCGTCAGCGGTACGCTGTTTTCCAAGGCTTCACGGCTGGCCGCGCTCAATTCAAAATCAATATCGGCATCGACCAGATAAACCCCATTATGTAATCGGGTTTCAGCATGAAGTACCTGGAAATTATTAGCCCACACTGCCGAGGGTGCCACCACCAGCAAGCACAGTGCTAATAGCGGTAACCGTATCCGGTTATTTGCGTAGCCGAGCATAGAAAAAACCGTCGGTTTGTGCGTAGCCCGGCAGGCTTTGCCATCCTGGACCAGCCTGCCATCCCCAGCTCAGGTGAATCGGCACGGGGGTGGCATGCTGATGGCGCTGGCAGAAATCAGCCACAACCGCCTGGGTTTCCTCGGGCAGTACGGAACAGGCGGTGTACAGCAGGCTGCCGCCAGGAGCCAGCAATGGCCACAGGGCTTCCAGCAACCGGATCTGACGTTGTGCCAGGGCGGCGATATCCCCTGCACGACGCAGGAGTTTGATATCGGGGTGACGGGAAATCACACCGGTGCCACTGCATGGGACGTCTAGCAGGATGCGGTGGAAGGGGCGGCCATCCCACCAGCGCTCGGGTTGGGAGACATCAGCGCTCAGCACGTGGGCGGATAGGTTTAAGCGCTCTAAGTTCTCCGGCACTCGTTGCAGACGTTGGGGGTCTTGATCCACGGCCCATACTGCCAATTCAGGGGCATATTCGAGCAGGTGCCCGGTTTTGCCACCGGGCGCGGCGCAGGCATCCAGTACCCGCTGTCCGGCTTGTGGATCGAGTAATGGCACGGCCAGTTGTGCGCCTGCATCCTGCACCGACACAGCGCCCTGCATAAAACCCGGCAGTGTGTCCACCGCACAGGGATATTCCAGGATGATCGCTGTGGCCACATGAGGGTGGGCGTGGGCTGCGATCGATTCTGCGGCGAGCTGCTGCAGATACGCTTCCCGACTCAGCTGTTTGAGATTAACCCGCAGCGTCATGGTCGGATGGGCATTATTGGCCGCGAGAACCTGTGCGGCTTGTTCCGGCCACGCTTGCTGCAGGGCTTGATACAACCACTCGGGGTGAGCCGAAGCGAGGCGTGGATCAGCGGCGATGGACTGTTGCAGGGTCTGTTGGCGACGCAGGGCTTGTCGCAACACGGCATTAACCCGTTTGCGGGCCTGGGGGAGACGCAGCGGCGCTGTGGCATTCACTGTAGTGGCGACGGCTGCATGATCTGGAATCCGCAGCTTAAAGATCTGGCAGAGACCCACCAGTAGCAAAGCATGCAGCAGCCGGTCTCGCTGGCTGAGTGGTTGGTGCAGCAACTGAGAGAGCATCGCCTCTAAGGGATGATACCAACGCAGCGTCTCGTAACACAAAGAGTGTAACAATGCCTTATCCGCTGTACGTACTTGTGCGAGGGCAGGGGGCAGGACTTGACTTAAAGACTGGCCTTGCAACACCTGCGCCAAGGTGAGTGCTGCCAGGGCACGGCATTCATGAAGATCTGAGTGCCAACTGCTCATGGTTGACCCAATACCCGGTCCAATAGGGAATGACCTTGAATGAATTGGCCGACCGGCTGGCACTGGCGACCAGGCAGTTGCAGACTGAGTAAATGTAAGCAGCCGCTGCCAGTGGCAACGACAACCCCCTCGGTAGATTCGGCCACCACGCTACCGGGTTGCGCCGTAGCGGGTCTGTCACTGGCGTTGGCACGCCACAGGCGCAAACGCTGTGCGCCCAGCAGCGTCCACGCTACGGGCCAGGGATTGAAGGCGTTGATGGTGCGTGCCAGTTGTGCGGCAGGCTGATGCCAATCGATTTGCGCTTCGCTTTTGTCGATTTTGTGCGCGTAGCAGGCCAGGCGCTCGTCTTGCGCTTGGGGAGTCAGTGCACCGGCCAGAATGGCAGGCAGGTGTTGAACCAGCAATTCAGCACCGAGCAAGGCCAGTTGGTCGTGGAGTTCACCGCCGGTCATATTGGGGGTGATCGGGTAGCGTGCTGTAGCCAGCACCGGTCCTGTGTCAAGACCTGCGTCCATTTGCATCAGGCTGATGCCGCTGGCATGATCGCCAGCAAGCAGCGCCCGCTGGATTGGTGCCGCTCCCCGCCAGCGCGGTAATAATGACGCATGAATATTGATGCAGCCCAATGTGGGGATAGTAAGCACGGGGGCGGGCAGCAATAAGCCGTAAGCAGCGACAATCATGAGTGTCGGTGCAAGCTCTGCCAAGGTGGACTGCGCTTCAGGCGCGGACAGTCGAGTCGGCTGCTGTACCGGGATGCCCGATTCCTCTGCCAGTTGTTTTACCGGACTGGGGCGCAGACGGCGGCCACGCCCGGCCGGACGGTCAGGTTGGGTGTAGACCGCCACTGGCGAATAACCGGCCTGAATCAGCCGTTTTAAGCTGATTGCGGCGAATTCCGGGGTGCCGGCAAATAGGATTCGAGGCAGCGCTGAGTGATCCATGATAAATTACTGATAACGGCCGCAGCGCCGCCGTGGGTATAAAATCTAGTGGGCGCGTGCTTCAGCTCGCGCTTGCTTTTCGAGTTTTTTACGGATACGGCTGCGCTTTAGCGGTGAGAGATAATCGACGAACAGTTTACCGTCTAGGTGATCAATTTCATGTTGCAGGCATACGGCCAGCAAACCCTCGGCATCGAGCTCAAAAGGTTCGCCGTCGCGGCCAAGGGCACTGACCCTGACAGTTTCGGCCCGCTTAATCGTTTCGAATACACTGGGTATGGAAAGGCAACCCTCTTGGCATTCAGCTGTGCCTTGAGTGTGCAATAGCGTCGGATTGATCAGTACCAAAGGTTGATTTTTCTCCTCTGATACGTCAATCACAATAACCCGCTTATGCACATTGACTTGCGTAGCCGCTAAGCCGATGCCGGGTGCTGCATACATGGTCTCCAGCATATCGTCGATCAGTTGTTGTACCGTAACATCAACCGTTTCCACAGGCAGAGCGATTTTACGCAAACGGGGGTCAGGAAAATGCAACACATTAAGTTTAGGCATAATTTGATCACATTATCGCGGTTCGTGCCGACATGATTTTTAAGCTGTATCATCAATAATACAGTAAATTTAACACCAGAGGCTATACTAAATCATCAGATGTTTACGATTCAATCCAGCATTAGTGAGTTCCTGAGCATGGCCAAAATGATACTGAAATCTGTCGTTGCGCTCATGATGAGCGTGATCGTTGTCGCCACACTGGGCGCTTGCGTCCAGCACCCGACCGCTGCCACTATTGAAGCAGCCACCCCGAAAGCGGTTTCCAGCAGTCCACCACCTTTGGTGCTGCGTGAGGATTACCCGCGGCGTTATGCAGTGATGCCCGGCGATACCATTTGGGATATCTCAGCCACTTTTCTGGAGCAGCCTTGGCGTTGGCAAGAACTCTGGCCAGAACAGGCTGATACGACGTTGTACCCTGGAGATGTGATTCAAGTTCAGGGCAATGGTCAGTCCCAGCCGCAACTGCAATTGGCTACAGGGGAACGTCCGACCATCCGGCTGTCTCCAGAAGTACGTATTGAGACCATCAGCGCTCCGGTGCCGACCATTGAACGTGAGGCGCTGCGAGGTTTCATCGATAATTCGGTGATTTTCAGCGAGGCGGACTGGCGGGGTGCTCCCTACATCATCGGTGGGGCGGACGGCCGGCCTTTGATGGCCGCAGGCAATACTATTTTTGCTCGTGGTTCGGATTTTGTGGAGAGTCGCTATCGCATTTATCGTCCAGAGGGTGAGTTACGTCATCCTGATAACAACGCCTTTCTCGGTTTCAGTATGCTGTACATTGGCGAGGCGGAGTTAGAAACTGCGGGTGATCCGGCGACATTACGGGTCATCTCCAGCCGCCGTGAGGTCCGCCCTGAAGATCGACTCTGGCCCGCCAGTGAAGTTGAATCTCAGGAGATCTTGACGTTCAATCCCGTTTCAGCCCCACCGGACAGCCATGGCCGGGTACTTGGCGTGCAAGGGCGGAATTCGGTAACTATTGGGCGTTACGACACCGTTGTGATCAGCTTGGGTGCCTTGGACGGCATGCATCAGGGGGCGGTGCTTGAAGTGCTCACCCCGGGGCCACAGCTCACCGATCCGCTCACCGGTCGGACGGTGAACTTACCCCAGGAGCGTGCCGGACTGGTCATGCTGTACAAGATCTTTGATCGGGCCAGCTACGGCATTGTCACCGAAGCGGCCCGTGATATCCGCATTGCTGATCAGGTGCGTGAGCCTTCGTAAGTGATTGCTGACCTCTGGCCTTGGTTGGTTTTGATCCGGGCGCCGGGGCTTGGGCCGGTGCGCTGTGCCAGGCTGTTGGCGCACTTCAATGAGCCAGCAGCCATTATCGGCGCGAGTCACGCTGAACTCGCCGCTCATGGTGCGCCACGGGCAGCGATTGAGTACTTGCATCGTCCCAATGCGGCAGAACTGAATGCGGATCTGGCGTGGCTGGCTCAGCCGGGACGCGCCCTGGTCAGTGTTCATGACCCGGCTTACCCGCGCCAACTGTATGCGACCGGATGTGCGCCGGTGGCTTTGTTTGTTCATGGTGATGTGCGCTTGCTGAGCGAACCTCAGTTGGCGATTGTTGGCACCCGCAATCCTACACCGACAGGCCTACGGATTGCCGAGGACTTTGCTCGTGAACTGACCCAGTCTGGTTTGGTGATCACCAGCGGCTTAGCCTTAGGCATTGATGCCGCCGCCCATGAAGGCGCTTTGAACACCCCAGGCTCTACGATTGCAGTATTAGGCACCGGTCTGGATCGGATTTATCCAGCGCGCCATCGGGATTTGGCCCATCGAGTGGTCGAACGGGGGGCTCTGGTGTCGGAGTTTCCGCTTGGAATACCGGTGCGGGCCGCGCATTTTCCCCAGCGCAATCGACTGATCAGCGGCCTGACGTTGGGTACGCTGGTTATCGAGGCGGCTCGCCAGAGTGGATCCCTAATTACCGCACGCTTAGCCACCGAGCAAGGCCGCGAGGTGTTTGCTGTGCCGGGTTCCATTCGCAATCCGGCAGCACAAGGTTGCCATTGGTTAATTCGCCAAGGAGCTAAGCTGGTGGAAAATGTCAATGATATTATGGAGGAGCTGACTCCCCAACTGCGTCGCTTTGTCGATGCCGCTCCTGCGCCCGACCGGCAGCCCGATATAACGGCATCGGTACCGGTGTCGCCCCAAACTGCAGACCGTCACAGTATCTTGAATGCCGAGCAAAAGGCACTTTTGGCGTATCTGGATGACGAACCGATTGCCGTCGATAGTCTGGTTGAGCGAACGGGATTGACCGTTGATGTCGTTTCATCCATGCTGCTTATTTTAGAATTGCACGGCTGTATTCAGGTCGTCCCCGGAGGGCGTTACCGTCGTGCTTCGATCGATGATTAGGTGAACCAATGAAAGAAAATGTTTTGGACGTGCTGATGTACTTGTTCCAGAACTACATGGGGGATGATGATGAGGAGGAGGCGATTGAGCCTGACCGCGATACGGTTCATACTGAATTGCTGGAAGCCGGGTTTCCTTCATCGGAAATTCGTCATGCCTTTGATTGGTTAGAGGGCCTGGTTGAGCAGCAGGGTACGCCAGTCGCGCTGCTCAATGGTGAGCGGGCTTTCCGCATCTACACTGAGCAAGAAAACCGGAAATTCGATTCCGAATGCCGGGGTTATCTCCTGTTTTTGGAAAGTACGGGTATCGTCAGCCCTGAGACACGTGAGCTGGTCATTGATCGAGTGATGGCTTTGCAAACGGATGATATTGACCTGTATCAACTGAAATGGGTTATCCTCATGGTACTGTTTAACCAGCCGGGTCAGGAAGAAGCCTGTGCCTGGATGGAAGACATGATTTTCGACGACTGGTCGGGCGCTTGTTTGCACTAACTTATCTCGGTCAGTTTCCCATGCGACCGGCTTTGTCCGGTCGTATTCGTTTAGGGCGAGCAGCAAACTGCTAGTGCCCGGCACACTGCATTAGTAGCTAAATTATGAGCAAAAATCTGGTCATCGTGGAATCACCGGCCAAGGCCAAGACCATTAAAAAATATTTGGGCAAAGACTTCGAGATCATGGCCTCCTACGGTCATGTTCGTGATCTAGTACCCAAGGAAGGTGCGGTTGATCCTGACCACGGTTTTGCCATGAAATACCAGATCATTGAAAAGAATGAACGCCATGTGGACAGTATCGCTAAGGCGTTGCGTAAGGCCGATGCGTTATACCTGGCCACTGACCCGGATCGCGAAGGCGAGGCCATCTCTTGGCATTTGTCCGAACTGTTGCGCGAGCGTGAGCTGCTGACCGATAAGCCGGTGCATCGGGTCGTGTTTTATGAAATCACACAGCGCGCCGTGCAGCACGCCGTGAACCAGCCGCGCGAGCTGTCCATGGAGCTGATTAACGCTCAACAAGCCCGGCGAGCCCTGGATTATCTGGTCGGATTTAATTTATCACCGTTGCTGTGGAAAAAAATCCGCCGCGGCTTGTCTGCCGGTCGGGTGCAATCGCCGGCACTGCGGATGGTGGTGGAACGCGAGGAAGAAATCGAACGTTTCCAGCCCCGCGAATACTGGACCATTGAGGCCGATGCCGCTAAGGAGCAACAGGCGTTTGTCGCCCGTTTGGTGCAATACCGGGGCGATAAAATCGAGCAGTTCAGCATTGATAATGAAACCTTGGCCAGAGAAGTGGAGCAGGTCTTGATTCAAGCCGCTGCGGGGCAGCTGCGGGTTGAGCGAGTCACCCGCAAGCAGCGCAAGCGCCATCCTGCACCGCCATTTACCACCTCGACTTTGCAACAGGAAGCAGCGCGTAAACTGGGGTTTTCCGCCAGCCGTACCATGCGGCTGGCGCAACAGCTTTATGAGGGGGTTAAAACCGATGAGGGCACGGCCGGTTTGATCACCTATATGCGTACCGACTCAGTCAATCTGGCCCAGGATGCTGTGACCGAACTGCGGGACTTAATTGCGCAACGCTATGGTGGGCGTAATGTTCCTGAGCAGCCGCGCACGTACAAAACCAAATCCAAAAACGCCCAAGAAGCCCATGAGGCGATCCGTCCGACCTCGGCGCAGCACCTGCCGGAACCACTCAGAGCCCATCTGACTCAAGATCAACTCCGGCTGTATGAATTAATCTGGAAGCGCACGGTGGCCTGCCAGATGATTTCCGCGACCCTGAATACCGTCGCTATCGATTTGGATTGCGGTGGTGAGGGCGTATTCCGCGCTACCGGGTCTACGGTGGCCGATCCGGGCTTTATGGCGGTGTACCGGGAAGACCAGGACGATGCGAAAGGTGAGGACGATGAGCGCATACTGCCACCCATGGAAAAAGGCGATAGGGTCACGGTCAAGCAGTTTCGCACTGAACAGCATTTTACCGAGCCGCCGCCGCGTTATTCCGAAGCGAGCCTGGTCAAAACCCTCGAAGAATACGGCATCGGGCGGCCGTCGACTTATGCCTCAATTATTTCCACGCTGGTTGCCCGCGAATACGCCGTGCTCGATAAGCGCCGGTTCATACCCACCGATGTGGGGCGGATTGTTAATCGATTCTTAACCCAGCATTTTTCGCGCTATATCGACTATCGTTTTACCGCCCGCATGGAAGATGAACTCGATGCCATTGCTCGGGGCGAAGAAGAATGGGTGCCTTTGCTGGATCAATTCTGGCAGCCGTTTAAACAACTTGTCGATGAGAAAATGGATTCGGTGTCGCGTGAAGAAGCGGTGCAGGCCCGTGAGCTGGGTACCGATCCTCAATCCGGCAAGCCGGTGGTGGTGCGGATTGCCCGATTTGGCCCGGTGGTACAAATCGGTAGTAAAGACGATGACGAAAAACCGCGCTTCGCCGGCCTGTTGCCGGATCAACGCATGGACACCATCACCTTGGACGAGGCCATGGCGTTGTTTAAACTGCCCAGAGATTTGGGTGTGACCGCTGAGGGCGAACCGGTATCGACCAATATCGGCCGTTTTGGTCCCTATGTCCGCTACGGTAGCAAATTCGTGTCTTTGGGCAAGGGTGATGATCCGTACAGCATCACCCTGGAACGCGCTTTAGAATTGATTCAGGAGCATAAAACCGCAGTCGCTAACCGGGTTATTCAGCAGTTCCAGCGTGGTGAGATTCAAGTTCTGCGCGGGCGTTATGGGCCTTATGTGACTGATGGTAACAAAAACGTCAAAGTGCCCAAAGACGCACAGCCGGAAGCGCTGACACTGGCCGAATGCCAGAAGCTATTAGAAGCCGCACCGGCTAAAAAATCACGCGGACGTGGCAGCCGTAAGGGTACTACGGGTAAGCGGGCTTCCAAAAAGGCATCCTGACCACTGTTGTTGACCCGCTAGGCGAGTTTCATTTCCGGTACCGGCAGCCCCCGTTGCTGGCAGGTTGCGGTAACGGTGTTGCGCAATAAACAGGCAATGGTCATCGGTCCCACGCCGCCGGGTACCGGCGTGATCGCCCCGGCGACCTCGGCGGCCGAGGCAAAATCCACATCGCCGACCAGCCGGGTTTTAGCGCCTTCGGTAATGCGGTTGATACCGACATCCAACACCGTGGCACCGGGTTTGATCCAGTCACCCCGCACCAAACCCGGCTGACCGACCGCAGTGACCAAAATATCAGCGCGACGGCAGACAGCGGGCAAGTCACGGGTGCGCGAGTGGGCGATGGTGACCGTGCAGTGTTCGGCCAGCAGCAGTTGCGCCATCGGTTTGCCGACAATATTGGAACGTCCCAGTATGACCGCCTCCAGACCGGAGAGGTTGTCCAGGTAGTGTTGGAGCAACAGCAAACAGCCCAGTGGGGTACAGGGGACTAATCCCGGCTCACCAATGGCCAGCCGCCCGACATTAACCGGGTGGAAGCCATCCACATCCTTATTCGGGTCAATGGCATTGAGTACCGCTTTGCCGTCGATATGCTGTGGTAGCGGTAATTGCACCAGAATACCATTGACTGCCGGGTCAGCATTTAACTGCGTGACCAAATCCAGCAGGCTGTGTTGCGAAATCGTGCTGGGTAAACGGTGGCTTGATGGGCGTAAACCGCATTCCAAGGCTTGATGGTGCTTATTACGGACATAAATCTGACTGGCGGGATCATTACCAACCAATACGACGGCCAGACCGGGGACAATGTTATGATCGTGCTGTAGTTGCTTGACCTGGTAACTCAAGCGACCCCGCAGATTGGCGGCGAACGCCTTGCCGTTAATCAATTCAGCCATAATGGAAGCCTCTGATTGAAAATGTGTTGATCATCGCTTAATGGCTCGCGTCGTCAGCCAGGAACAGCCAGGTCTCGACCACCGAGTCAGGGTTAAGGGAAATGCTCTCGATGCCCTCATCCATCAGCCAGCGGGCGAGATCCGGATGATCTGAAGGGCCTTGGCCGCAAATGCCGATGTATTTGTTATGGCGGCGACAGGCTTGAATGGCCATGGACAGCAGTTGCTTAACCGCCGGATTACGCTCATCGAATAGCTCGGCGACTAATCCCGAGTCCCGATCCAGACCCAAGGTCAATTGGGTTAAATCATTAGAGCCGATGGAAAACCCGTCAAAGTGCTCCAGAAACGCATCGGCAAGCAGGGCGTTGGAGGGTAATTCGCACATCATGATGAGTTTGAGCGCGTTTTCCCCCCGCACTAAGCCATTTTCAGCCAGCAACTCGACGACTTGGCGTGCTTCATCAACGGTACGTACAAAGGGCACCATAATCTGCACATTGGTCAAGCCCATAGTTTCGCGTACATATTTCAGGGCGCGGCATTCCAATTCAAAACAATCACGGAAGCTTGCCGAAATATAGCGTGAGGCACCACGAAAGCCCAACATCGGGTTTTCTTCGTGAGGCTCATAGCGCTCGCCGCCGATGAGATTGGCGTATTCATTCGATTTAAAATCGGATAAGCGCACGATGACTGGCTGTGGAGAAAAAGCGGCGCCTAGTGTGCTGATGCCCTCCGCTAATTTAGTGACAAAGAAATCCACGGGATCAGCATAGCCCGCCATTTGCGGTTGAATCCGCGCTTGCAGCGGCGTGGGTAGTTCAGCAAATTCCAGCAGGGCTTTAGGATGCACTCCAATGGTGCGGTTGATGATAAATTCCAACCGCGCTAAACCGATACCGTGGTGCGGCAATCCGGCAAAATCAAAAGCGCGATCCGGGTTGCCGACATTCATCATCAGTTTAAAGGGCAGCGATGGCATATTGTCGAGCTGGATTTCATTAACATTGAATTCAATCAAACCCTCGTAAATGAACCCGGTATCACCTTCCGCACAGGAGACAGTAAGTGCCTGCCCGTCTTTGAGGATGCGGGTGGCGTCGCCACACCCTACCACGGCGGGTATTCCCAGTTCACGGGCAATAATCGCCGCGTGACAGGTGCGTCCCCCCCGGTTAGTGACAATGGCTGAGGCGCGTTTCATAATCGGCTCCCAATCCGGATCGGTCATATCCGTGATCAGTACATCGCCGAGGTTGACCCGATGCATTTCCTCCACGCTGTCGATTAAGCGTGCCGAACCGGCGCCGATACGTTGGCCGATGGCTCGTCCCTCACACAGCACTTGGCTGCGTTGGCTGAGCTGGTAACGTTGCAACACTTGAGCATTGCCTCGACTTTTAACCGTTTCAGGGCGGGCTTGCAAAATATAAAGTTCGCCATCCACCCCGTCCTTGGCCCATTCGATATCCATGGGGCGTTGATAATGTTCTTCGATAATCAGTGCTTGGCGGGACAGGTAGGTAATGTCCCCATCACTCAGAGAGAAGCGCTGCTGATCGGCCTCGGGGACTTCCACCGTCTCGACATTGCGCCCCCAACGGCCGGTGTCGTGGTAGACCATTTTGATGGCTTTACTGCCCAAACTGCGGCGCAGAATCGCCGGACGCTGAGCGCGTAAAGTGGGTTTGTGCACGTAGAATTCATCAGGGTTAACCGTACCCTGAACGACGGTCTCGCCGAGACCATACGCTGCGGTAATAAAAATCGCATCGGCGAAACCCGACTCAGTGTCTAGGGTGAACGCTACCCCTGAAGCGCCCAGATCAGAGCGCACCATACGTTGTACTCCGGCAGACAAGGCCACTACATCGTGATCAAAACCGTGATGAACTCGGTAGGCAATCGCCCGGTCGTTATATAGCGAGGCAAAAACATGCTTGATGGCTAACAGTACATCATCCACTCCGCGGACATTCAGAAACGTCTCCTGCTGACCGGCGAATGAGGCGTCGGGCAAATCTTCGGCGGTCGCTGAAGAGCGTACCGCAACCGCCAATTCCCCTGAACTCTGAGTGGCCAGTTGCGCATAGGCTTGGGTGATGGCCTCGGCTAGTGCCGGTTGCAGCGGTGCGTCAATAACCCACTGGCGGATCTGGGCGCCGATGGTAGCTAAGGTACTTACATCATCGATATCCAATTTGCTAAGCGTGGCATCAATCTTCTCCGCCAATTGGTTGGTGGCGAGAAACTCGCGATAGGCCTCTGCGGTCGTGGCAAAGCCACCGGGAACCCGTACTCCCGCAGTGGCCAGTTGGCTGATCATCTCTCCGAGTGAGGCGTTTTTGCCACCGACACGTTCGACATCACGCATTGTGAGTGTCTCAAACCACACAATATAGTCCACAATCATTCCCCTGTATTATCTTGCGAATGGTTACCAAGTGACCTGCTGAGCTTGCTACGTGGGTTACGCTTGGATTGCTGCTAAACTCGAGGATACTTACAATGGCAACACGAATTATACGGTCTCAAGCATGTTGATAGTGAGCGAATGCAGTGTGACAGATCACAATAGGGCAGGGCGGTTCGCCAGCCTGATGGATCTGTATGAGCGTAATTACATCGGTTTGCGGCGGTTGGCGCCCCAGTTGCCGCAACAGCCGCTGACGCTGTGTTCCCAAGTGCCCGGCGGCTTGGATCTGTATTTACAACTAATCGAGCGCCACCGCTATACAACGGACATCGTGTTGACTTATCGTTTTGCCTATGTGGAGGGTTGGCGAGCTGAACCGAACCTTGGCATACGCATTTATCACGATGCCCGTCAGGCTGAAGTCATGTCAGCTCAACTACGTCATTGGGCCGCATTTGAGAGCACACAGTGTGATGCGTTACACCAGCGCTGGCGGGTGAACCGCTTTCTTTGGAAGTGGTTGAATTATTGTTTGTATCAGGGGCATTGTTTTCCGCCATCGAGCTTCTCGGGGTCGTTAGACTTGAATCCTGCCGCCTAGCACTCCATAGTAACGTCTTCAGCCCTTTAATTTCGGAAATTCACGATGAAACTATCTACCAAGGGTCGGTATGCCGTCACCGCGATGCTGGATTTAGCTCTGCATGACGTTGATCGGCCAGTCACGCTGGCGGATATTTCCGAGTGTCAGGCGATTTCCTTATCGTATCTCGAACAACTGTTCGCTCGCTTGCGTCAGCATGGTCTGGTGCGCGGTGTGCGTGGACCGGGGGGCGGCTACCGCTTAGGCCGACCGGCTGATGCCATTTCCATTGCCGATATTGTAATGGCTGTCGATGAACGGGTTAATATCACGCGCTGCGGTGGTAATGAGGATTGTTATCGTGGTGAGCGGTGTCTTACTCATGTGTTGTGGAGCGATCTCAGCGCGCAGATTTTTGATTTTTTAGATGGTATTACCTTAGCTCATTTGTTGGCCAGCCCGGCTGTGCAAGCCGCCGCCCGGGGGCAAGATTCTCGCTTTCGGCGGCGTAACTCGGAGTGTGTGCCTGCCTGATGAGGCCGCCTGTCTATTTAGATTATGCAGCGACCACGCCCGTGGATGTGCGGGTGGCCAAATGTTTGAGCGCTTATTTGACCCGTGAAGGGGGATTCGGCAATCCCGGCTCGGAGCATCGCTTTGGCTGGGCGGCTGCCGATGCTGTTGAACAGGCACGTCAGCAGGTGGCCGCAGTCATCGGAGCCGATGCGCGCGAAATCGTCTGGACGTCCGGGGCGACTGAAGCCGACAATCTTGCCTTACAAGGCGCGGCGTTGGCAGATGCTAACCGGGGTCGGCATCTCATCACGGTCAAAACCGAGCACAAAGCCGTATTGGATGTGTGTCAGCAATTGGGTCGCCAGGGTTTTCGGATCACCTATCTGGATCCCCAATCGGATGGTTTGATCACTCCTGAACAGTTGGCCGAGGCGATTGACGACGATACCCGGTTGGTGTCGGTGATGCACGTCAATAATGAACTCGGGGTGGTACAGGATATCGCGGCGCTCAGCGCTGTAGCGCGCGCCCAAGGTGTGTTGTTCCATGTGGATGCCGCGCAAAGCATGGGTCGCCTGCCCATTGATGTCGAGGCGTGGGGTGTGGATTTGCTAAGCCTCTGCGCCCACAAAGCGTATGGACCTAAAGGCATTGGCGCTTTATATGTGCGCCGCCGTCCACGGGTGCGCTTGCAGCCACTGATACACGGTGGTGGCCAGGAACGCGGATTGCGTGCAGGGACGTTGCCGACCCAGCAGATTGTCGCGATGGCTGAGACCTGCCGTCTCGCAGAAGC
>SKOM01000274.1 GCA_007120095.1 Candidatus Competibacteraceae bacterium
CCTGATTATCGTGGTGTAGGGGCGGTTCGCGAACCGCCCCTATCAATCTATATTCCATTCGCTGCCACCCATGGAGAGCACTGTTCTAATGTTCGTATATTTCATTAAATGACTATACCTCCACCCGGCTGTGTAGCAATTACGACATCCAGCGCAGAGATGGTGGAATTAATACAGTGGATTGCTTGCTCACAGTGAGATCTACCCAAATAAGTCATTGATTTTTAAATTATCGAGCAATTGGCACGGCTTCTGCTGTTTTCGACCACAGCGCCCTGCGATGGAGATTGAGTCGATGCATGAGTGGCTGATGCTGTTATTAGGTACCGCTCTGGTGAACAATGTGGTGTTGGTTAAATTTTTGGGTTTATGCCCATTTATGGGCGTGTCGCGCACCATCGACAGCGCCGTGGGCATGGGGCTGGCCACCACGTTTGTGCTCACCCTGACCAGCGCCTTGAGCTGGATGCTGGAGCACTGGCTGTTGCTGCCGCTGGAACTGGGTTACTTGCGCATTCTGAGCTTTATTTTAGTGATTGCCGCTACGGTGCAGTTTGTCGAGATGGCGATTAAAAAGAATGCCCCTGACCTCTATAAAGTGCTGGGCATTTATCTGCCGCTGATCACCACTAACTGTGCGGTACTCGGTGTAGCGCTGCTTAATATCATGCAACAGTCCGGCTTCGTAGCCAGTGTGCTGTTTGGGCTGGGTTCGGCCATCGGTTTTACCTTGGTATTAATTTTATTTGCCGGTCTGCGGGAACGTTTGGCACTGGCTCAAGTACCGGCAGCCTTTGCCGGAGCGCCCATTGGTTTTATCACCGCCGGTTTGCTGGCACTGGCCTTTATGGGGTTTGCCGGTCTTTCCCACCACTAGCCGTTTATTATCAGGAGTTTATTATGCTTAGTGCGACGCTCAGCCTCGCCAGCCTCGGCTTGATTTTCGGCTTGATTCTTGGCCTGGCCGCACGGTTGTTTCATGTAGAGACCGATGCCAACACCGCCGAATTCGAAGCCGACTTGCCGGGCACCAACTGCGGTCAGTGTGGTTTTCCCGGCTGTGCGGGTGCGGCTGCCGCACTGGCTCTCGGTCAAGCCTCGGCCACCTGTTGTCCGCCCGGAGGCAAAATCGTGGCTCAAGCGCTGGCGGCCAGGTTGGGCGTGGTGCTGGATGCCAATGCCGTCAGTACCCAGCCCATGGTGGCGAATGTGCATGAAGATATCTGCGTGGGTTGCACCCGGTGCATTAAGGTCTGCCCCACGGACGCCATCATCGGTGCCATGAAACAAATCCATGCGGTCGTCGGTGATGCCTGTACCGGTTGTGCTCAGTGCGAACCGGTCTGCCCCACCGGGGCGATCCGCACGGTGCCGGTAACCGTCACGGTAGGCACTTGGGTTTGGCCCCGACCCGCCGCCGCATAACTCACATGAGTCAACTGATGAATTTATCCCTCACTCCACTCACTGTCCGCGCCAATCGGCTGATGCAGCGTTGGGGAGTTCATCCCCAAGATCGCAAGGCTCCGGCCTCGGGTACAGCGATTACCCCGTTGCCGCTGCCTGAGCAACTGATTCTGCCGCTGAGCCAACACATCGGCAGTCCGGCACGACCTGTCGTGCCCAGTGGTGCCAGGGTGTTGCGCAGCCAGTTACTGGCCACCGCACAAGGCCGGGTTTCGGCACCGATCCATGCCCCCACCTCGGGCACGATTGTGGCCATCAACTCGGCCCCCATTGCCCATCCCTCGGGTCTGACCGGGCCGGTCATGGTGTTGGAACCCGATGGACTGGATCAAGCGCTGGCCAGTGAGGCGGTCGATCCTTTTACCTTGTCACCGGCTGAAATCGCTGAACGGGTGGCGGCGGCGGGCATTGTCGGCATGGGGGGGGCAACGTTTCCGTCGGCAGTTAAACTGGGATTGGGGCACAACCAGCCGATTCAGACCCTGGTGCTCAACGGCGGTGAGTGTGAGCCTTATCTATCATGCGATGATCGGTTGATGCAGGAGCGTCCGGAACAGGTCATCGACGGTGGGCGAATTATCCGCCATGCCATCGGTGCTGAACGGATTGTCATCGGTATTGAGGCCAATAAACCCGCTGCCATTGCTCAGATGCAGGCCGCCGCCCGTGACTTTCCGGAAATCAGCGTGATCAAGGTTCCCAACCGCTACCCTATGGGTTCGGAAAAGCACCTGATTGCCTGGCTGACGGGGCAGGAAGTGCCCTCGACCAAGCTCGCCGCCGATATCGGCATCGTTGTCCATAATGTTGGCACGGCCGCCGCGATACACCGAGCGATTCGCTGGGGAGAACCGCTGACTCAGCGGATTGTCACCGTGGCCGGTGGGGCGGTGCGCACCCCGCTTAATCTGGAAGTCCGCCTGGGTACCCCGGTCTCGGCATTGATCGAATTCTGCGGCGGGCTGGTCAGTGAACCGGCGCGTCGGGTGATGGGCGGCCCGATGATGGGTATCGCCATCACCTCGCTGCACGTACCGATCATCAAGGGCAGCGGCGGTGTGCTGATGCTCACCGAGGCAGAGATTAAACCTGCTGCTGCGGCCACCCCATGTGTACGCTGCTCAGCCTGTGTCAGCGCCTGCCCCATGGGGCTATTGCCATTGGAAATCGTAGCGCGGGTGCGCAGCAATGATTTGGCGGCCGCACAGGAACTGGGCCTCAAGGACTGTATCAGTTGCGGAACCTGTGCGTTTGTCTGTTCCTCAGGCATTCCGCTGGTGCAGTATCTGAACCACGCCAAGGGTGAACTAGCGGCCAATGAGCGTGATGCCAAGAAACAGGCGGAGTTGCGGGCGCTGGCAGAAGCCCGCAGCGAGCGTCTGCAACGCGAAGCGCGCGCCAAAGCGGAAGCCGCCGCCCAGCGCAAGGCCGAGCGAGAACGGGCGCGAGCGGCGGCCAAAGCCGCTGCTGCCGCTAAAAAAGCTGAAAAAGCCGAGCAAAACCCGGCATGACCACTGCCGTTTTGCCCTCACCCCATACCCACGGGGCCCGGCCTGTGAGTCAGACCATGCTGCTGGTGATGCTGGCGCTATTGCCTGCGACGCTCAGTAGTTTTTGGCACTTCGGTTGGCCGGCGGTTTATTTATGGCTGGTCACCATTGTGGCCTGCGTACTGGCCGAGACTCTGGCGGTATTGCTGGCCAGGCGGCCGCTGCGTCCCACACTGGCTGATGGCTCGGCGATTCTGACCGGTTGGCTGCTGGCGCTGTCTTTACCGCCATGGGCGCCGTGGTGGATTGCGGCAGTGGGCGGTGTCTTTGCCATTATTGTCGTTAAGCAGATTTTCGGCGGGCTGGGACAGAATGTGTTCAATCCGGCGATGGCCGCGCGGGTAGTATTACTGATTTCATTTCCCTTGGAAATGACCCGCTGGATCATCCCGCCGTCCTTAGGCAGTGGGCCGGGGCCGGTGGAAGCGCTCGCCATTACGTTCGGCAGCCCCAGCCTCGCCGACGGGATCAGCGGTGCCACAGTGCTCGATCCTGCCGGCGGTGGTTTTGATGTATTCACCTATAGTTTAGGTCATCATGCCGGCAGTATGGGGGAAACCAGTGCCCTGCTGTTGGCCGCAGGCGGGGTGTTTCTAATCGTGCGCGGCGTGATCGGTCTGCGCATACCCAGCGCCTTTTTACTGGGGGTGGCGGTTCCGGCGGCACTCGCTTATACCCTGGTGCCGGACAGTCAGCCCTCGCCGCTGTTCCACCTGCTCAGCGGCGGGGTGATGCTGGGCGCGTTTTTCATTGCCACGGACTATGTGACCTCACCCTCAACGCCGCTCGGACAGTGGATCTTCGGCCTTGGTTGCGGCCTGTTGACGTGGATTATTCGCACTTGGGGGGCGTATCCCGAGGGGGTGGCCTTTGCCATTTTGCTGATGAATGCCGCTACCCCGTTGATTGATCATTACACGCGGCCACGCATTTTTGGTCGGCGGCGTGATGGTCACTCGCTGGCCTCGGAGGAGCGTTAAACCATGGATATGGCGACTCGGCGTGCTGCCTGGTTCAATACCATCTGGTATCCAATGGTTGCTTTAGGTTGTGTCACCCTGATTGCTGGAGCCGCCTTGGCGTTGGCGCACCGCATCACTGCACCGGCGATTATTGCCGTCGAAACCCGCACCCTAGTGGCTTCACTGTCGCAGGTGTTGCCACCTGATGTTGCCGATCATGATGTGTTCAGCGATCCCGTTGAACTCATCGGTCCTGGCGGGCAGGTACTGACTGTGTATCGCGCCCGTCATGACGGCGAGATCGTTGCCGTGGTATTCCAGCAGGTCGCCCGCGGCTATGCCGGCCCGATTCATCTGGTGATGGGTGTGGATCGATCCGGGCAGGTCACGGGGGTACGGGTCACGCGCCATAGCGAGACACCAGGACTGGGCGATAAGATCGAAATCCGCCGCGATCCGTGGATCACCTCGTTCACGGGACGTTCGCTGCATGATGGTACCCGCTGGGGGGTGAACAAGGACGGCGGTGATTTCGATGAGTTTTCCGGCGCAACCATTACGCCGCGCGCCGTGGTTGCTGCGGTCAAGGACGGTTTGCACTGGTTTGAGCAGCAGCAGCCCCATCTATTGGCCACTGAGGATCCGATCCATGAGTAGCTCTTATCGCAGCATTATCCGTGATGGGCTCTGGACTCAAAATATGGTGTTTGCCCAGATGCTGGCGCTGTGTCCATTACTGGCCGTCACGGGAACCGCCACTAACGGTCTAGGTATGGGGCTGGCGTCAACCGCCGTGCTGTTGTGCGCCAATGTGGCGGTGGCACTAATCCGCAACTGGGTCAGCCCCAGTGTCCGCATTCCGATTTTTATCGTCATCATCGCCAGTCTGGTGACCCTGGTGGATATGGCCATGAATGCGTGGTTATATGAGCTGTATCAGGTGTTGGGCTTGTTTATCGCCCTCATCGTATGTAACTGTGGCATTCTGGGTCGCGCTGAAGCCTTTGCGTCCAAGCGCCCGGTGGCGGCCGCAGCGGTGGATGGCCTGGCTATGGGCATTGGCTTTACCCTGGCGCTGGTGGTGTTGGGTGCGGTGCGCGAGCTGCTGGGTTCTGGCACCCTGTTTGCAGATGCCCGGTTACTGCTGGGCGACGCCTTCCACTTTATGGAAATTACCCTCATCCCTGAATACTCGGGGTTCTTGCTGATGGTTCTGCCGCCAGGTGGGTTTCTCGCCCTCGGGTTTTTAATGGCTTTACAGCGAGCGTGGGAGACGCGACGCGCCAAACAAACGGCGGCGAGCGCAGTCACTGAGACGGGTGTTTGAGGTTGACAGGAAACGTATCATGAAAGTCTCGGTGGCTTATGCCGATGGTATCGAGCAGCTCTGGCTGCGCCTTGAGATCGCTGAAGGCTCGACCGCTGTCGAGGCAATACACCAATCCGGGGTGCTGGAGATGTGTCCGGGAATTGACTTGACCACGCAAAAAATCGGTATTTATGGCAAACTGGTCAAACCCGATACGCCGTTGCAAAGTGGTGATCGGGTGGAAATCTACCGCCCTATCACCTGTGATCCCAATGTTGTGCCGCGTCGGGATGTTGAAGACGAGGATGACTGATACGCGCATGGCTCATGTTTTAGCTCACTGATTTTATCCACAACTCAATACAGGTATATCGTTATGCTCAAGCCTACCGTAGAATCGGCATTAAATCTGCAAATTCAACGCGAAGAATTTTCTTCCCGTTTATATTTGGCCATGGCCATCTGGTGTGAGGTCAAAGGTTATCCGGGTGCGGCTGAATTTTTGTATCGCCAGTCCGAAGAAGAAAGGATGCATCAACTGAAACTGGTGCGCTACGTCAATGACCGGGGGGGCGTGGCGGTACTCCAGCCCTTGGAGCAACCCCAGGCTGAGTTTTCTTCCTTGTTAGAATTGTTCCAGGAAGTCCTGAAGCATGAACAGTATATCAGTGCTTCGATCAATGAAGTCTATGGCATCACTTTGCAGGAAAAGGATTACACCACCGGTAATTTTCTCCAGTGGTACATCACCGAACAAATTGAGGAAGAGAGCACCATGAGTCACATTCTCGATAAAATCACCCTAGCGGGTGCCGAGTCCTCCGGGATGTTCCATATTGATAAAGAGCTTAAGGGAATGATCCAGGACGCCGCTGTGGCGACTGCCCCAGAATAAGAGCTGGTAACTGTTGCTGACCGTCATGGCAGCCGATAAAACGCTACGGTTGCAATCAACTACCCCCGCAGACAGGCGGGGGTAGTGGTTTCTTTTAACATTCCGCTGGTGACCAGACGGCGATCAGCTAACCGAACCGTCGTGCAACACATAGGGCCGTGCGCAGTCTTGTGAACTCATGGTCATCAGCAGGCAGTCCAAAACGCAGCCGCGAGGTATCATCGGCAAAGCGGCGTACGTAGATACCCTGGTGAGCCAAGTCTTCCCACAGGTTCTGCACCTTTGGGTTCAACAGGGTCACGTATAACACCCCATCGCCCTCCACCTGAAGTCCCAGCTCAGCGAACAGGCCACGTAGCGCTGCACATGCAGCCCGCGCGCGGGCTGCCGCGGCCTGTTGCCAGCCCGTGTTGCTGTAGGCTTGGCGAGCGATTTCCAGCGCAAGGGCCGATACCGGCCAGGGACCGAGGCGCTGGCGCAGGTGCTGAAGCAGCGTCTGTGGCCCTAACAGCGCACCCAGGCGCAGACCGGCCAGACCAAAGGTTTTGCCGAACGAGCGCAGTACCACGAGGCGGCGAGTTTCATCGATCTGGCCGGCGAGGCTTAATGCCGGCAGAAAATCGACATAAGCCTCGTCGACCACCACCCAGCCACCGCGCTCGGTTTGTCGACTGACCAGTTCATCAAGATCCGCTCGCGGCCAGCGGTAGCCATCGGGGTTATTCGGATTGCACAGGCAGATGACATCCGCTTCACAGTTCATCAGCGCTTCGGGGTCAGGCAAGCGCAGAATCTCACAATCGGTGCGTGCCCATGCACTGGCATACTCGCTGTAGGTGACCTCCGGCAAAGCCACACGCCGGGCGGGTAGCAAGTCCGGCAACAGGGAAATGGCCGCCTGCGATCCACCGGTGAACGCGATGGCGGTCGGCGCACAGCCCATGAAAGCGCCTGCTGCATGCGCTGCCGCAGAGAAGTGCTCCGCCTCCGGCAGCCGCTGCCACAGCTCGGTTGGCAGCTGGGGTACGGGGTAGCTGATAGGATTAATACCGGTGGACAGGTCAAGCCACGGTTGTGGTGCGTTGGGAAAGCGCGCCATCATGAGTGTCAGTGCACCGCCATGGACAGCGTCGGTCATCTTTTCAGAAGTTGGTCGCATGAGTGTTTCTCAGGGCCTCGATATCAGGTGACTTGCTGCGCGACAAGCTTCGGCTTCCAGGTCAGAGAACGATAGTGCGACGCTTGGGATCGCTCGATGCCTGGAGTGGCGAATAGTGTTGTCATTGCTCATGGGTTTAGCCATCAACTATAATCCCATTATGCAATGCCTCCAAACCTTCATGATACTCAGCGGCAAGCAGCAGCGTTTGCTGTAACGCACCCATGGCTATGGCCATACTTTTAAATCCAAACAAACGGAGAATTGGGACAGGATAGTCTGATCGTGCGGCGCATCATCATGCTATCCCTCTCCATCCTGAACAGCGGGGTCTCTCGCGGAGGAACTGATGAAAATACGTGAGGAGTTTCTACACTCTGTCGAGGTGATCGAACACCTTTGGATACCCGTAGCCGATGGCATCCGGCTTGCAGCTCGCCTCTGGCGTCCCGAAGACGCTGCTGAAGTACCGGTTCCGGTTCTGCTCGAGTACATTCCCTACCGCAAGCGCGACTCAACACGGCTACGCGACGATCTGATGCACGGCTACTTCGCCGGGCACGGTTACGCCTGCCTGCGGGTCGATCTGCGTGGTAGCGGCGATTCTGAAGGTGTGCTTAAGGATGAGTACCTGCAACAGGAGCTGGATGATGCGGTTGACGTGATCCACTGGATCAGTAAACAGCCCTGGTGCAATGGGCGTGTCGGCATGATCGGCATCTCCTGGGGCGGGTTCAACGGCCTGCAGGTCGCCGCACTGCGGCCGAAGCCGTTGCAGGCCGTGATCACTGTGTGTTCCACTGATGATCGCTATGCGGATGACGTCCACCATATGGGGGGCTGTCTGCTCGGAGACAATTTATCTTGGGCCTCCACGATGTTCGCTTACAATTCCCTTCCGCCCGATCCCGAGCTGGTCGGCGAGCGCTGGCGCGACTTCTGGTTCCAGCGGCTTGAGGGCAGCGGTCTCTGGCTTGAGCAATGGCTGAGGCATCAGCGCCGTGATCTCTACTGGCGTCATGGCTCGATCTGCGAGGACTGGTCCGCTGTACAGTGTCCCGTGATGGCAGTCAGTGGGTGGGCTGATGGCTATTCCAATGCGGTATTTCGCTTGCTCGCCAATCTTCAGGTTCCGCGACTCGGTCTCGTAGGTCCCTGGAGCCACAAATACCCTCATCAGGGTGTGCCCGGCCCCGCCATAGGTTTCCTTCAAGAGTGCCTGCGCTGGTGGGATCACTGGCTGAAGGACAAAGACACCGGCATTATGCAGGAACCGATGTTGCGCGCCTGGATGCAGGAAAGCGTTCCGCCGACCACCTATTATCATGAGCGCCCTGGCCGTTGGGTGGGAGAACAGGTCTGGCCTTCCCCGCGCCAGTCGCAGCACCGACTGCGGCTTGCATGGCCTGGTACTCTTGAGTCCGATGACGAACAGACGATCCCGGAAACGGAGATGACCGTCAGTTCACCGCTTAGCGTCGGTTTGTTTGCCGGCAAGTGGTGTTCCTACGCGGCGACCCCTGATCTGCCACACGATCAGCGTGAAGAAGACGGTGGCGCTATGGTTTTCACCAGTGCGCCTCTCCAGGCCGATCTTGAAATTCTCGGAGCCGCAGAACTTGAACTTGAATTGCGAGTCGATCGCCCCGTCGCGATGGTTGCCGTCCGCCTGTC
>SKOM01000221.1 GCA_007120095.1 Candidatus Competibacteraceae bacterium
CCGCTTTGCAAATGGGCTAAACACCCGATATTTGCGGTCACAATCGCTTGCGGGTTGCCGGCTTCCAAGGCTTGGAGTTTATTACCGCGCAATTGCTGGGCAAGTTCCGGTTGCAAAATCGAATAAGTGCCCGCAGAGCCGCAGCATAAGTGACCATCGCGAACCGGGGTGAGGGTGAAACCCAAACGGCGCAAGACCTGCTCAACCACGATATGACGGCGCAGGGCATGTTGCAGGGTGCACGGGGCATGGAAGGCCAGTTGACTGTCGGCTTGCAGGGCCAGGCGTTCCAGATCCTCATCGACTAAAATTTCGCCAATATCGCGGCTGAGTTCGCTGACGCGGGCCGCTTTCTCGGCATAGCGCGGATCGTCTTTTAAAAGATGCCCGTATTCCACCACCATTGCCCCGCAACCGCTGGCATTCATAACAATGGCTTCAGCACCGGCTTCAATATGCGGCCACCAGGCATCGATATTGCGGCGCATAAAGTCCAGCCCCTCTTGATGGGCGTCCAGATGATAGCTGACCGCTCCACAACAACCGGCACGGGGTGCACGGATGATTTGTATGCCCATACGATCCAGCACTCGTGCGGTGGCGGCGTTAATATCCGGGGCGATGGCCGGTTGCACACAGCCTTCGAGAATTAACATCTTGCGCGGATGAGTACGGTTAGGCCAGGCTCCGGCTTGTTGATAGGGCGGGACTTTTTGTTTCAATACTGCGGGTAACAGCGTCCGTACCGCTTGCCCCATACGCAGCAGCGGGGTGAAGCGGCGGCGGTGGGCGATAACCCGGCGCAACATGCCGCGCATCAGGCGTTGATGCCAAGGTCGCGGGAGTTTTTCGGCCAACAGTCCGCGGCCAATATCGGCTAAACGGTGATAATTGACCCCCGAAGGACAAGTAGTCTCACAGGCGCGACAGGTCAGACAGCGATCTAAATGCACTTGAGTGGTGCGACTGACCTCTTGACCTTCGAGCAATTGCTTAACCAGATAAATCCGTCCCCGCGGGCCATCCAGCTCATCACCCAGAAGCTGATACGTCGGGCAGGTGGCATTACAAAAACCGCAGTGCACGCAGTTGCGCAGAATGGCATCCGCTTCGCGGCCTTCCGGGGTATCTTTAATAAAATCAGCAAGATTTGTCTGCATGATGATTACCAGTCTGGATAAAAACGACCGGGATTGAAAATACCCGCTGGGTCGAAACCGCTTTTCAGTCGTTGATGTAAGGCCAACAGGGGTGGATCCAGCGGCTGGAACACCGTGCTGCTGCGGTCGCCCCCGCGAAACACACTCGCATGTCCGCCCGCGGCTTTGGCCGCATCGAAAATCGTGTAGGGATCCGCCGTGCTGCGCAACCAGCGTTGCGCACCGCCCCAGTCAAGCAACCACTCACCAGGCAAGTTCAGCGGCGCGGTGGCGGGTGGTAGCGATAAACGCCATAGCGGCGCATCACCAGCAAAAAATTCTAACCGCTGTTCGCGTAAATCCTCCCAGAATGTTTGGGCTTCGGTAGCGTCTAAGGTGTCGCCACCGATGGCGTCAGCGGCGGCCGCCACACCACTGGCGCTGCCTGACAGGCGAATGTATAACCGCTCGCCGTCACAGACCGCGCCGCTTAGCGGGTAAGGGTAGCGCGCCCACTGGGCGATACGCTCGATAGCTGTGGTCTCAGCGGCGTTATGCACTAAAGTGCGATGTACCGCCGGGCGTGGCAATAGCCGCAGTGAGATTTCTAAAATTATCCCCAGGGTGCCGAGGCTTCCGGCCATAAGCCGGGAGATATCATAACCGGCGACATTTTTAATCACCTGGCCGCCAAAGCGCAAAATCTCGCCTTTGCCATTGATCATTTTGACTCCGAGGATGAAATCGCGCACCGAGCCGGTGTAAGGCCGACTCGGCCCGGCCAGACCGCAGGCGACGGTGCCCCCCACGGTGGCGCCGGGGCCAAAGCGCGGCGGTTCAAAGCCGAGATACTGTCCGCCTTCGGCCAGTGAGGCATCGAGGATTTCTAACGGCGTACCGGCGGCTGCGGTCACCACCAGTTCCGTCGGTTCGTAACTGACAATGCCTTGGTAAGCGGTCATATCCAAGGCTTGCAGCGCATCGCCCGTGTGGCGACCGTAAAACGCTTTGCTGCCGCTGCCTTGGATGGCGACAGGGGTGTTTGTGGCGGCGGCGGCACTGACCTGTTCGGCCAGAGCCAGGGCTTGAGAGTCCAAACTCATATCAAAACCGCTCCAGTTCAGGGAAAGGCAGTTGCCCACCGTGGACATGCATGGCACCAAACTCGGCACAGCGCGCCAGGGTGGGAATCGCCTTGCCCGGATTCAATAAACCGTATTCGTCAAATGCGGCCTTGAGCGCATGGAATTGTTCTAATTCCGGGGTATTGAACTGCACACACATTTGATTGATTTTTTCCACCCCTACACCATGTTCGCCGGTAATCGTGCCACCGACCTGAATACACAGCTCCAAAATCGCCCCACCTAGAGCTTCAGCCTGTTCGAGCTGGCCAGGCTGGTTGGCATCGTACATAATCAAGGGGTGCAGATTGCCATCGCCGGCATGGAACACATTGACCACCCCCAGTCCGTATTGTCGGGATAACTCCTGAATCTGATTCAGCACTTTGCCGAGTTCGCGGCGTGGGATGGTACCGTCCATACAGTAATAGTCCGGTGAGATCCGGCCCACGGCGGGAAAAGCCGCTTTACGCCCGGCCCAAAACAAGGCGCGTTCCTGATCATCGCGCGAAGTGCGGATTTCGGTGGCTCCGGCCTGTTCCAACACCGTACGCACTTGGGCAACTTGCTCGGCGACCTCAGCCGCCGTGCCATCTAATTCGCACAGCAGAATGGCCTCGGCTTCGACCGGATAGCCCGCATGCACAAAATCCTCGGCGGCGCGAATGATGCCGTTGTCCATCATTTCCAAACCGCCGGGAATAATACCGCTGGCAATAATATCGGCCACCGCCTGGCCACCCTGATCCACCCGATCAAAAGCGGCCATGACGACTTGCGCTACAACGGGTTTGGGCAGCAGCTTAACCGTGATGTCAACAATCACGCCCAGCATGCCTTCGGAACCGTTCAGCAGTGCCAGCAAATCGTAACCGGGGCCGTCGAGTCCGCCACTGCCGAGGGTGAGTTGCTCGCCTTCCATGGTCAGCATATCGACGCTGATAATATTATGTACCGTCAGACCGTATTTCAAACAATGCACGCCCCCGGCGTTTTCCGCCACATTGCCGCCGATGGAGCAGGCAATCTGTGAGCTGGGGTCGGGAGCGTAATACAGGCCATAGGGCGCTACGGCTTCAGAAATGGCCAGATTGCGGACTCCCGGCTGGACACGGGCGCAGCGGTTCTCTGGATCGACGGCAATAATTTTATTGAATTTAGACAAGGAGAGCAGCACCCCCTCAGCATGGGGCAGCGAGCCGCCTGAGAGGCTGGTGCCTGCGCCACGAGCCACCACGGGTACACGCAGCTTATGGCAGACCCGCAAGACATGTTGGATCTGTTCGATGCTGTCGGGCAGTACCACCGCACGTGGAATCTGCCGATAGGCCGACAGGCCATCGCATTCATAAGGGCGCAGTTGTTCGGCTTCGGTCAGGATATAACTGGCGGGCAGGCCGCGTTGCAGAGCGTCGCGCAGTTCGGTGAGGCTGACGCCTGGCGGCGCATCAGCGACAGCAGCATGATCAGTATCGAGTGCCATATCGGTTGTCCTGTCAGGGTTCGTCGTAGCTGAGACTGTTCAGCTCAGTGAGAGTTTGGGTGGCATATAACCAAGTCGAGCCGACAAGGTATCACCGGCTTGTTTCACAATGGCAATCCAATCGGCATTGCGTCGTTCTATGGGTACCGATACCGAGATACCTGCGATCATGCGACCCGTGCTGTCCCGCACAGGGATGCCGATACAGCCCACCCCAAGTTCGGCCTCTTGATCATCCAAAGCGTAACCTTGTTGCAGAGCCTTTTTAACCGCACGCCAGAGTGCGGCCGATTCTTTGATTGAGTGTGGGGTGCGTGGCGGCAGACCGGTACGCTCGGCATAATCCAAACAGGCTTCAGCGCCCATCTCGGCTAGAAACAGTTTGCCCACAGCGGTGACGTGCAGCGGCATATGCCCGCCAAGGGTTTGTTCCACCCGCATCATTCGGCTGGGAGTGTAACGTTCCAAGTAAACCACTTCGTCAGACTCACGCACAATGAGATTCACCGTTTCATTAATTTCATCGCGCAGCCATTCCAGAATGGGGTGGGCTTCACGCCGTAGGTCCAAGCGCCCTTGTACCCGGCTGCCCAGTTGTAACAGTTTCACACCGAGTTGGTATTGGCCGGTTAGCGTGCGTTCGATGAGCCCGTGTTCGCACAGCGAAGTTAAGATCCGAAATGCGGTAGAGGGGTGTAACCGGGTAATTTTGGAAAGGTCTTTAAGTGTGACAGAACCGGGGTGCCCGGCGATGGCATCGAGTAAGGCCACCATACGATCAATAACTTGAATAGAACTCTGCATAGGATTTTTCAAACACGCCGATGTGAATACCCCTCACATTGGGGTATTTCGGGATAGGGTGGGGCGAGCCAATTCCGGCAAATCACCGTTAAGCCCCATGGCCTGGCGCGCCAGTAATCGCTTAACCGGAGTGAACCGGTCGGTCAGACTCAAACCTGTGGCACGCAACCAGGCTAATGGCGGTAAAGTGTTGCCAAACAGACGTTCAATGCTGTCCATCGCTTGCAACATTAAGCGGTTTTCACCGCGCCGCCAGCGTTCGTAGCGGCGCAGTGTGGTGAGTGCCGCCAGCGGGCGGCGACGCTGGGCGGCCTGCCCTAAGACTTGAGCCAGTGCCGCGACATCGAGTAAACCGAGATTAACCCCCTGACCCGCCAGTGGATGTACAATATGGGCTGCATCGCCGACCAAGGCCATACCGGGTTGTACATAGCGCCGGGCGTACTGCATGCGCAACGGGAAAGTCCCCCGAGGGCCGGTAACCGTGACTTCGCCGAGACGCCCGGCAAAGGCATCGGTGAGTTGTTGCCCCAGCGTGGCATCGTCTAGCTCAGCGAGCACACGGGCTTCTTCGCTGTGATGTGACCAAACGATGGCACATTGTCCATCAGCCAGTGGCAAAAAAGCCAATGGCCCACTGGGCAAAAAGCGTTGCCAGGCGGTGTCGGCATGGGGGTGTTCCGTACGCACTGTGGTCACTAGCGCCTGCTGATCATAATCGCGTCCTGCGGTGGTGATGCCTGCCAGTTGCCGGACTCTGGAACCGCCGCCATCAGCCCCGACGATCAGTTGAGCACGCAGTCGCTCACCGTCTTCCAGGTCGACGCGCAGGGTACCATCGCTGGCCTGGCTGAACGTATCCAGCCGCGCCGGACAGAGCAAGGTAATATTGACTTGCGTGCTGGCCCGTTGCCACAGCGCATAATGAACCGCCTTGTTTTCAGCAATCCAGCCCAGTTGAGCATGGCCGAGTTCGGCACTGTCGAAATGGATGGCTCCCTCGCCGTCCCAAACCCGCATGTCGCTGTAGGGGTGACAGCGCTGAGTCGGGATATTGGCCCAAACGCCCAGTGCATCAAGCATATAATGCGAGGCCATCGATAAAGCTGAAACCCGCAAATCGATCTGCTCGCCGGGTGGTTCCGGGATTCGCGGTTCGAGTAGGGCGGTACTCAGACCTTTGCGGGCGAGTGCACAGGCCAGAGCGGTGCCGACCATGCCGCCGCCGACAATGATGACATCAAAGTGTTTGTTCACAGCGCATCTGCTCCTCTGGGCTGTGGTAGCGTTAACCCACGTGCTAACCGGGATTGGCGGCCATGCAGGCCCATCATTTGCTGAGCCAGTAAGCGTTTGCCCTTCGGCAAAATGTCCAGCAGGGTCAATCCCAGGGATCGCGCTATCGGCACCGGGGGCAAGGGTGAGCCGAACAGTCGGATCAGACCGTCGGTAAAGGCAATACTGGTGTGCTGATCCCGATCCCGTTCGCGAGCATAACGCTGTAGCGTCTTTGCGGCACCCATATTTTCTCCGGCGCACTGGGCTGCTGCGATGTATTCAGCCAGTACCGCCGCATCACGTAAACCCAGATTAAACCCCTGACCGGCCACAGGATGCAGGGTATGGACAGCATTGCCAATCAGTACGGTGCGTTGCCGGGTTTGCTGGCGGGCTTTAAGCAGGTGCAAAGGGTAACTCAGCCGCGGACCAAAGGTTAAATTGCCGGGTAAATAGTCATTGAAGGCCGCGCTGACATAGGCCGCAAATGCTGCGTCATCCAGTGCCAGCAGTGACTCCAGACGATACTGCCTGACCGTGTGCACCAGTGTGGCGCGCTGTTGCGTCATGGGCAGCAGAGCGAATACCCCCTCGGCGGTGAAACGTTCGTAAGCGATATGCCGGTGGGGTTGGGGTAGATTAACATCCGCCAGTAGCGCGAACTGTCGGTAGTCGTGCCGGGACACGGGGATGTTGAGTTGTTCACGAATTGAGGAACGCCCTCCATCGGCGGCCACTAGAAGCCGGGTACTGAAGTGTCGGGTGCGGCCGGACTCATGTATCGTCACCTGTACGGCGTCCGGATGCAGGCTGATGTGCTCAATGGTCGCGGGTCGCAGCAGATCAAGATCAGGACTGTGATTTAACGGTTGCCACAACGTTTCGTTCAGGTCTTGAGCCGCGACGACATACCCGAGAGCGGGTACGCCGAGTTCATGATGGTGTAATTGGACCTGGCCAAAACTGCCTTGCTGGGAGATATGTACGGTCTGGATGGGGCAGGCCGCACCGCCAGACCAGACACCTAACGTATCGAGTATGCAGCGGCTGCCGTAAGCAATCGCTAAACGGCGTGGATCCGGAGCGGTGCTAGACGCGCGGGCTTCAACAATCGCCATGTGCAGACCCCGCCCGCGTAATGCACAGGCGAGACTGGCTCCGACCAGACCGCCACCGGCGATTAAAATATCGTAATCAGACATAGGCGTATCGGTTATTCAGTGTAAGCGGTGACTGTCACGCAGTCGTTGACTTTGGTGAACCAGCAATACACCAACACGCACATATTCAACAATTTCACTGTAAGCCTCCTCATTATCTTCATCGTCCGTGGCATGGTCAAAGCCCACACGAGCAATTTGGCTGACATCGTTAAGAAATTCATCCACCTCGTCGCCGAGTTCGTCCACTGAACTGAGACCCGCCAGGCCCAAGCCGGCAAGAAAACCCTGACACCAGGTACCGAGTGCCATAGCCCGTTCGGACAGTGGCTGTTGATCGAGCGGCAGCAGCAGATGTAGATCGAACGCCTCGCTGTGCAACTGCTCAAGAGTGACGGTAAACAGGCGGCGTAGTTCGCTCAGTGTGTCGGGTTCATGGGGTGTCTCGCGGCTTGCCGCCGCCAACCAGTTTTCGGTGGTTAAGCTTGGGTTGGCGCATAACATACCGCATAATAAACCGTGACATTCGGCGGGTTCGATTGGGTCGGCCAGCAATCGGGCTAATGGTTGATAGTCGGGCAGGGACATGGCTCACATGTGCTTAGAATTTCAAAAGTGAATGATACCATTGATGCGCATTTGGTATCGCTCGGGGGTTGATAAGCGACATATAGAATTGACCTCCTACCAGGTAACTTCTAAGATAGCAGCGAATCCGGTTTGGAGTAGACATGAGCAGCTTCAGCGAAGAAACTGAACATTATTTAGCCGCCTTACAGCAGCGGCTTGAAGAGTTGATCCATCACTATCAACAGTTGCATGATCAGCATCAGACTCTGGAGGCCGATTTTGTCCAGCTCCAGCAGCAACATGGTGATTTAGCCGCTCAGAATGAGCAATTTCGCGCCCGTATCGATGCAATGGTGACGCGCCTTAAAGGGATGGGACTGTCATGAGTGAGGAACGCCCCATCAGTGTGCGCATCATGGATATTGAATATCGAGTAGCCTGCTCGCCCGAAGATGAGCTGGATCTGCGTGCTGCCGCCGAGCAACTCAACGCGACCATGCAAGATATCCGCGATACCGGCAAAGTGCTCGGCACCGAAAGAGTGGCGGTTATGGCCGCACTTAACACCAGTTATGAACTCTTCAAAGCCCAGCGACAACAAACGGACCTGGACGTCGCTATGCGGAATCGTGCAAAACAAATGCTCGGCCAGCTCGATAAAGCGTTAAAATCCTTTGAACTGGACAACGATTAGCGGTAGAATAAAGCCATGGACATCCTCTGCGGTGTTTGTCAGGCGAGCCGGGTATGCCCCTTGATCCTAAGCTTTAATACCCGGGAGGCCGTCACGCGGACGCTCTTGTGCAGGTCCGCCTTGTAGCGGAAAGCCTCAGGTGTCGCTGGGCTTCCCACCTGAACCAACTGGTTCAAGGGTAAGGCAAGCCAACGGCACAGGCGGAGGATGTTCACTATTAACAGACGCAAATCAGACCATGACTGATTTCAATGCGCTGCGGCGTGATTTACGCACCGCCCGCCTTGGTTTGCCTGATTCCCGCCGCTACGAACTCAACCGCCTGATTACCGCCCACACCGTGCCCCTGCTGGGGGACGCGCAGCATGTAGCGGCGTATGTCGCCTGCCGAGGCGAGTTTGACCCTGCCGCTATTATCCACGCCCTATCATCGCAACAGGTGTATTTGCCGGTGGTGGCTAAGGATCAAGCGCTGCGGTTTGTGGCCTATCAGCCCGGTGATGCCGTAACACCTAATATCTTCGGCATTGCTGAGCCTCTCTCTGGAAGGGAGATTGCCCCGACTGAACTCGATAGTGTGCTTACCCCGCTGTTAGGTTTTGATGAGCAGGGGTTCCGCCTCGGTATGGCGGGTGGGTTTTATGACCGCAGTTTTGCTTTCCGACACCACCATAACGGCCCGCCGTGGCTGATCGGTGTGGCTTACGAGGTGCAAAAAATTCCGCAGCAAACGCCGCGTGACTGGGATGTGCGTCTCGATGC
>SKOM01000084.1 GCA_007120095.1 Candidatus Competibacteraceae bacterium
CAAGGGACGTTTTTCCGTAAGGAGTGGGCCGGGGATGAATTTTTTAAACTGTTGGATAAATTGCTGAGCGATCCGAGTAATCATCGTCAATTACTCGAACTCATGGCGATTTGTCTGGATCTTGGCTTCAAGGGCGGGTATCGGCTGTATGACCGCCAAGGCGATTTGGAGGCTCTGCGGGATCGTCTTCATCGAGCCTTGCGTAACCTAGCCGGTGAGCGTGAAGCCGAGCTGTCACCTCACTGGCGCGGGGTGACTGATCAACGCAATCCAGTGATGCGCCATGTGCCCCTATGGGTTCTGGCTTCGGTGCTCGGTGGGCTGTTGTTAATAGTATTTTTGTTTTTTAATATGAGCTTGAATGCGGTCTCCGATCCGGTGTTCACCAATCTACAAGCCGTGCGCGGTGGTGATATGCCGACCCGCCCAGAGACCGAGGATTTTCAACCACCGCCCCCACCGCCGCCGCCTGCTGATGCTCACCAAACCATGCGCCGCGCCTTACTGAGTGAAAATTGCTTAGATACTGGTAATGTCGTGATTGGCCAAGGTGATGCCCGCCAAGTGGTGGGCTCCTATATTCGCACCAATGTGACCTGTAGCGATGTGCTGTTCGATACCGCTCAGTGGGAGGTCAAGCCAGAATTTCGCGCCTTGCTCACTCGGGTTGCGGATATTCTGCGCGAGACTCAGTCGCAGGCTCCGGGGCAGATATTAATCACCGGGCACACCGACAATGTCCCCGGACGTTTTATGTCCAATGCCGAGTTATCACAGCGGCGTGCCGAATCGGTGCGTCAAGTGTTGGTCGATCAGCTTGGGTCACCGAGTCGGTTCCGTGCCGAAGGCCGGGGCGAAAGCGAACCGATTATGGGCAATGAAACCCCTCAAGGCCGTGCCGCTAATCGGCGCGTGGAAATCCTCGTCCTCTACCCCCATTTCACACTATGAGCGGATTAATCTATCTGTTACGTCTGCCAATCCTGGCACCTTTAGCCGGTGTCATCGGCATTCTATTTCTAGTATGGCAATTGGGGCCATTCCTGCAACTGGCCGGTTACAACCCGCTGACCAGCCAAACCAACCGACTGATTATCTCCATTGTGGTTGTGTTGGCGTTTGTCCTTTACCAGTTGGGCAAATATTTATGGAATCGGCGTAAAAATAAAAAACTGACGCAAGATCTCGCCGAGTCCAAAGATGCGGTTACGGTGCAGACCGAAGAAGAAGCCGCTGTGCTCAGCAATACCTTTAAGCAGGCGCTGCAGGAGCTGAAAAAAGCCGGCATTGGTAAGGGCAAGGGCGGGCTGTATCAACTGCCGTGGTACATCATCATCGGGCCGCCCGGTTCGGGCAAGACTACGGCCTTGATCAACTCCGGACTTAATTTTCCGCTGGCCAAGCGTTTAGGCACCAGCAAAATCCAAGGCGTCGGTGGTACTCGTAATTGTGATTGGTGGTTCACCGATGAGGCGATATTACTGGACACGGCGGGGCGCTACACCACGCAAGACAGCCAGGAACAGGTGGACAGCGCCGCATGGATGAACTTTCTGGCTTTGCTCAAGAAATACCGGCGCCAGCGGCCGATTAACGGGGCGATTATTGCCGTCAGTATTGCCGATTTACTTCAGCAAAACGAGGCCGAGCGTACCGCACAAGCCCTGGCCATCCGCAAACGGATTCAGGAGCTGCACGAACAATTCGGCATCCAGTTCCCCATCTATGTGCTGTTTACTAAAGTCGATCTCATTGTCGGCAGCATGGAGTTCTTCGATGATTTAGGCAGTGATGAACGCGCTCAAGTCTGGGGGATGACCCTACCTCTGGATGATGTGCAGGATGACGAGTCTGAAGGGGTCGTTGATCTATTCGAACCCGAGTTCGATTTGCTTGAACAGCGGTTGAATCAGCGTCTGTTGCAGCGGTTGCATCAAGAACAGGATGCGCAGCGTCGCGACTTGATCTATATATTCCCGCAACAGTTCAGTACGCTTAAAGGCACGGCCAAGGAGTTTCTGGACGAAATCTTCCGGCCTAATCGCTTCGAAGCGAGAAGTTTGCTGCGTGGGGTGTATTTCACCAGCGGCACTCAAGAAGGTAACCCGATTGATCGCCTGATGGGCGCGTTGTCATCGACCTTCGGTGTGGCTCGGCAGTCACTGGCGAGTTTCTCCGGTCAAGGGCGCAGTTATTTTCTTAATCGGCTGTTTCGCGAAGTGATGTTCAAAGAAGCCGGACTGGCAGGTACCAACTTCCGTGTCGAGCGGCGGCGCTTGTGGGTATCGCGGGCGGCTTATGTGGGTGTGGCGGCGGTTGCGCTGGGCTTATGTATAGCGTGGTTTAACAGTTATATCCAAAACCGGGCGTTCATCAATGACGTAGAGCAGCGGTTTAACCGGCTGAGCGAACAAACCGCCGCCCTTGACCCTCAGGATCGCGATACGGTCAGCGTGCTGGAGTTACTCGATGAAGCCCGAGCCATACCCGGTGCGACTGGGGAGCCGTTGCGCGCGCCGTTGACCATTCGTCTCGGTTTGTATCAGGGCAATAAACTGGCGGCCAGTGCGGAGACGACCTACCGTAATTTGCTGGAACGCGCCTTTTTGTCGCGCTTGCTGGTGCAATTGGAAGAGCATATCAAAGACCAGTTACGTCAAGACACGGTGGACGAAAACACCCTGTATGAATCGCTGCGGGCGTATTTAATGCTGGATCGTGGCAGTGGCCAGCGTCCCTTCGAACCGGAGTTTATTCAAAGCTGGTGGCAGCGTTTCTGGCAGGCGGATGCCCGCCTGACCACCCAGCAGCGGAATAATCTGGCGACGCATCTGGCCGCGTTATTAACCGCAATGCCGGTGACGTTGCCCCTGTATCCGGACACGGAGTTAGTACGATTAGCGCGTGAGCGTCTGCCCGGTGATCTGGGGGCTGAGCAGATTTATCAGCAACTGCGGCAGACGGGGTTTGGCATCAGCGATTTTCGGGTTAGTGATGCAGCCGGTAGCGGTGCGGCTGAGGTGTTTTATCGAGTCAGTGGCGCCCCTTTAACTTCTGGCGTACCGGGACTGTACTCCCAACCGGGACAGTTGATTTTTGTTAACGCGGTTAATGCCAGGATTGAATCCCTGACTGAGGGGGATTGGGTGTTGGATTTGCCGCCGGTGCCGCAAGCCGAGTTACAGCAGCGCTCGGCGCGGGTGCAGGAACTGTACTGGCAGGACTATTGCCGCGAGTGGCAGCGTCTGCTGGCCGATTTAGATCTACTGCCGCCGCGGGAAAATTTACAGGGGGCGATTAACCGCCTGGAATTACTCACGGGCAGTAATTCGCCGCTGCGGGGCGTACTGATGGCGGTGCACGAGCAGACTGCAAATTTGCCGCAATGCCTGGAAGCACTGAATCAGGCCATCGCCAACAGTTCACTGGACGAGTTGATTAACCAGCTCGAAGAGCTGGCGGTGCAGCTAGAACCACTGGCGACCGCGCGGGCTCAGGGGCGCACTATTGATCGTCAAGCCGCCAATGAACTCATTACCCTGATGGAGCGCTTACCGCGTGACCAGCCCGACACCTTAGTCCGCTGGTTAAACTCAGTCACCGGCCCCATCCCGATTTTTCTGTATGAGGGGCTGCGGGCGCACATGAATAATGTGTGGCAGCGTGATGTACTGGGTTTTTGCCAACGCGCTTTGAACAATCGTTATCCCTTTGTGACTTATGCACGGGAATCGGTGTCGCTCGACGATTTTGGCCGGTTTTTTGCTCCAGGTGGGATTATGGATCGGTTTATTTATCAAGGGGAGCACCGGTTTACGACTTTTGTCGATCAATCGAAATCGCCTTGGGAGTGGCGGGCGTTCGATGACAGTCCCGGCATCCCTCGGGCGCGTCTTGCTGCAATTCAGTTTACTACTGAAATCAAAGACGCTTTTTTTGAACGGGGCCAAACTCGCCCTTCGGTGAGTTTTCAGTTGCGTCTGCGCAGCATGGATCAGGCCTTAGAGCGCGCGGTGTTGAATGTGGACGGACAGAATCTGACCTACACTCCGGCAACAACCACGCCGACGCCCGTATTATGGCCCGGTCCGAGTGCCGAGGGATTTGCGCGTTTGCAGTTGTTCCCTGTGGGCCGAGCACCGGTTGACCTGACGTTGCAAGGGCCATGGGCTTTATTTCAGTTGATTGACGAGGGACGGTTAATAGCCCGCGGATCCAGCCAATTCGATCTGAATTTCACCGTTGACGGCTATGCCATCAGCTTTGAATTGCGCGCCAGTAGCGCTAACAATCCGTTTCGACTCAATTTAGAGAATTTCCGGTGTCTGCAGACGCTATGACCCTCGGTATCTACGGCAAATTGCCGGCTCGGGGCGATTTTATCCAGCGCAATATGCCGCCTGATTGCCTGCAAGCCTGGGATGACTGGTTGCAACAGGGGCTGGTGCGCAGCCGGGAGCAACTGGGAGCCGACTGGCTGCGTTATTATCTCAACGGGCCGTTGTGGCGCTTTGCACTGAGCGCAGAGTGCTGCGGGCAGCAGCCGGTGACCGGCGTGTGGATGCCCAGTGTGGATCGGGTGGGGCGTTATTTTCCCCTGACGGTCATGAGGCCTGTCGCGACTGATGCGGATGTGCTGGCCCTGGTGCGCGGGGATCAGGCGTGGTTTGAACACGCCGAGCAGTTGTTACTGAGGGGTTTAGAAGACCATCTGGATTTCGACGCGTTTCTAGCGCAGGTGCAGGCCGTAGGGCCAGCACCCCATACGTCCCTGGCTGTATCGTCGACGGGCACGGGGCAACACTGGCATTGTGTTGTGCCGGAACTCGCCGCTTTGGATCAGGCGATATCCCAATTATGGCCGCTGCTGTTAGCCCGATTATTGCCCAACCCCACCCTATGGTGGACTCACGGCTCACAGGACATTGCCGCTTGTGTGTTGCTGTGTGCGGGGCTGCCGGACAGTGATCGTTTTGCTACTTTGCTGACCGGTGATAGTTCGGATCATCACTGGACGCGTGTTGAGATCAATCAGGTGGGCCAGGCCGCAATCTGACTGGTGGGGAATAATAGGTGAAGACACAACTGATGTGGACCTCGGCGGCGCAAAGTCATGTTGGGCGGGTACGGCGCGTTAACGAAGATGCGTATCTGGAACGGCCTCAGTTAGGGGATTGCGGGCTGTGGGCGGTGGCCGATGGCATGGGGGGGCATGCTGCGGGGGATGTCGCCAGCCGGATGATTGTCGATGAACTGGCGCAGATTCAATGCACTCAGAAGGGCTATGAATTGGTCGTCAGCGTGGAACAGGCCTTGCAGCGGGTTAATGATCAGTTACGTGATCGCGCCGGGCGCGAACGCCAGCGGCGCACTATGGGCAGTACCATTGCGGTATTGCTCACCTATGGTCACCGCGGTTGGTGTTTGTGGGCTGGCGATAGTCGAGTCTATGGGATGCGCAATGGCCAGTTCCGTCAGTTGACCCGCGACCATAGTCATGTCCAAGAACTCGTGAGTCGCGGCTTAATCAACGCTGCCGAAGCTCGGGATCACCCACTGAGCAATGTGATCACCCGGGCTGTGGGTTCACAGTCCAGCTTGCAGTTAGAACAACGTAGTTTTGAGATCGCGCCTGGGGATATTTATCTGCTGTGCAGCGATGGTCTGAGTAAGCTGTTGTCTGACGATGATATCGCCGCGATTTTGTCACGCTCTAACAGTCCCAATGCAGTACATGCTTTGATTGATCGTGCTCTGGAACAAGGAGCCGACGATAATGTGACGGCGATTGTGGTCAGTGTCCACAGCGCGGATGCCCTCGACGTTACCGGTAACACCATCCCGTTGGAGGGGCTGAGCAAACGGCTGCGAGGCTTGCGCGATTAGCGATCATGTCGTTCGTGTCGGTCAGCGTTCAGTCCACTTAACACCCTAAGATCGTCACCCAGGGCTGGGCTGATGAAGCAAATACAGTCATAAACTGCTAGGATAAGAATACCTATAACCTAGGAGAATGTTCATGCATAAAAACCTGCAAGGTGTTGCTGTGGGTATCGCTCTGAGTGTGGTTGGTGTAACCAGTACGCTGGCGCAGATTCCCGACGATGTATTAGTGATTGGCCAGATCGCGGAACCGCGTTCACTCGACCCTGCCGCTGTGACCGCTGTTAATGATTTTCGTATTCTAATGAACCTCTACGACGGCCTGGTACGCTATCAGGATGGTACTCTGGAGGTTGAACCGGCTCTGGCCGAATCGTGGAATATCAGCGACGACGGCACGGTGTACACTTTCAATTTGCGTCAGGATGTGACGTTCCATGATGGCGCTCCGTTTAATGCCGAAGCGGTTAAATTCAATTTTGATCGCATGTTGGACGAGGAGCATCCCTATCATCACACCGGACCCTTCCCATTGTCATTTTTCTTCAGTGCCATTCAAGAAACGGAAGTCGTGGATGAGTACACCGTGCGCATGACGCTGGACGCGCCTTATGCGCCCTTATTGTCTAATCTGGCTTATCCCACCGGGTTACTGGTCTCACCGGCGGCGGTGATGGAACATGGTGAAGACTTTGGCCGTAACCCCTCAGGTACCGGGCCGTTTCAGTTTGGCGAGTGGCGCAGTAATACCCGAGTAGTCCTGGAAAAGAATGCCGACTATTGGGACGGCGAGGCTGCGATGAATGCCCTGGTGTTTCGCCCGATCACCGATGCCAATACCCGCGTGACCGAAATGCTCTCCGGGGGGCTGGATATGATGGTCGAAGTACCACCCGATAACGTCGCTTTGTTTGCGAATGACCCCGGTTTTACTGTGCATGAACAGGCCGGACCGCATCTGTGGTTCCTGATTTTGAATATGAAAGAAGGCCCGTTTGCCGATCAGCGGGTTCGTCAAGCCATTAACTACGCCATTGATAAACAGTCCTTGGTGGATAATGTGCTCTCAGGCACGGCGACGGTAGCCGATAGCCCGATTCCCGCCGCTTTCGCCTGGGCGTATAACGATGAGCTACAACCCTATCCTTATGACCCTGACAAGGCGCGGGAGCTGATTGCCGAGGCCGGTTTCGAGGGCGCCGATATTACTTTCTATGTCACTGAGGGCGGTTCGGGGATGTTAGACCCGATTCCTATGGGCACGGCCATTCAGGCGGATTTGAGTGCTGTGGGCTTGAATGTGAGCATTGAAACCTATGAATGGAATACCTTTCTAGGTCGGGTCAATCCTGGTTTGGAAGGCAAAGCGGATATGGCGCAAATGGCGTGGATGACTAACGATCCGGATACGCTGCCATTTCTTGCATTACGTACCGAAGCATGGCCCGAAGCCGGTGGATTTAATTCCGGTTACTACAGCAACCCGGAAGTCGATGAGTTGTTGGAACAAGCGCGCCGCAGTACCGATCAAGGCGAACGCGCCGCACTGTATCGACAGATGCAGGCCATCGTCTATGAAGACGCGCCGTGGGCGTTTATCGCCAACTGGAAGCAAAATGCAGTGACGACCAGTCAGGTACAAGGCTTTAAGCTGCAACCCTCATTTTTGTTAGTATTGAAAGATACTTATAAAGAATGATCCCTGTGGGTTGGGTTGACGCCCGTCAACCCAACATTAATGTCGGGCAACGCTGCGCTTATGACCGATCTGCCGCTTTTGTCCGACGATCAGTTTGGATAACCATAAAACGCTCAGCGGCGAACCAGGTCTTGCCTTATACTGTCGCATTCAATGTCTCATTCAGTACAATCTTCGAGGAGATCAATTTATGTCCACATCATCGAACCAAGCTACCGTAACGGCTTTATCAACCTTGCTTGCCAGTAGTTATACGTTATATCTGAAAACGCATAACTATCACTGGAACGTGACCGGGCCAATGTTTACGACTCTGCACACTTTGTTCGAAGTGCAATATACTGATTTGGCTACGGCGGTCGATGAAATTGCTGAGCGAATTCGTACCTTGGGTGCTTACGCACCAGGTAGTTATTCAGCGTTCACCGAGCTGAGCACTGTATCAGAAGAAACGGGCCATCCCGACGCCAAAACCATGATTAAGGTGTTGACCGAAGATCAGGCTAAAATCGTGGCGGCCGCCTATGAAGTGATTAAAGCGGCTGAAGCCATTAATGACCAAGCCAGCGTCGATCTGGCTACTCGGCGTTTGGACGTGCACGAGAAAAATGCCTGGATGTTACGCAGTCACCTGGAATGATCCACTACATACCATGATGCATCCCGTTGTCCGTCGTCATTCCCTGCCGGTTACTATCGGTTCCGTTACGGTTGGTGGCCAAGCCCCGATTGTTGTCCAGTCTATGACCAACACTGATACGGCCGATGTGCAAGCCACGGTCGCCCAGGTTGCTGCGTTGGCACGGGCAGGTTCGGAACTGGTGCGAATCACCGTCAATACCGAAGAGGCGGCGCAGGCTGTGCCGCTGATTCGTGATCGCTTGGCGCAACAGGGGCTGAGTGTGCCGCTGGTCGGGGATTTTCACTTTAACGGTCATCGTCTATTGGCCAAATACCCGCAATGCGCTGAAGCCCTGGCGAAACTACGCATCAACCCAGGTAATGTGGGCCGGGGCAGCCGCAAGGATGACCAGTTTGCGGTGATTATTGAGCAGGCATGCCGTTACGACAAACCGGTACGGATTGGGGTCAACTGGGGCAGTCTTGATCAAGCCTTATTGGTGCGCTTGATGGATGAAAACGCCCGCTCGGCTCAGCCGCGTGAGGCCGGTGAGGTGGTGCGCCAGGCGTTGATTGTCTCGGCACTGGACAGTGCGCAACGCGCCGAACAACTCGGGTTACCCCATGATCGGATTATCTTATCGGTGAAAGTCAGCGAAGTGCAGGACTTGATCGCGGTGTATCGCGATTTAGCCGGGCGCTGTGACTACCCGCTGCATCTCGGGCTTACGGAAGCCGGTATGGG
>SKOM01000165.1 GCA_007120095.1 Candidatus Competibacteraceae bacterium
GACGACGCTGGGCGAATCGGTTCAGGCCTTCGTGCCACATCCGCTGCCACCCACCGAGCCTGCACTGGCATCTGAGGTGTATACCGATTGGAAATATCAGGCAGAGCTGGCGCTCGCTCGCATGTCTGGGGTGTCCGCGCTGGTGCCGTCTGTAGACTGGCTGCTGTACAGTGCCATCCGCAAGGAGGCTCTGCTTACCTCGCAAATTGAAGGTACCCAGGCCACATTGACTGACCTGTTCAACGAGGAAGCGGGGTTTGCCGTCAGCAACACGGATGATGTGGAGGAAGTCACCAACTACCTGCGCGCCTTTCGGCTGGTGCAGGACAACCTGCGTGATCCTAATGGATTACCCATCAGCGTGCGTCTGCTGTGTGAGGCTCACCGCGTCCTGTTGGACGGGGTGCGTGGTGCAGGCAAACAGCCCGGCGAACTGAGGCGTTCCCAGAACTGGATCGGCGGCACTCGGCCGGGCAACGCTGCTTTCGTGCCGCCGCCACCCGACCGGGTGGCAGAGCTGCTGGGCGATCTGGAACGCTTCATTCACGACGAGGTCGGCACGCTCCCACCACTGGTCAAAATTGCGTTGGCACACGGCCAGTTCGAAACCATCCACCCCTTTCTTGATGGCAATGGCCGCATTGGGCGCCTGCTGATTGCCGCACTGTTGGAACACTGGAATTTGTTGCCGGAACCGCTCATGTACCTCAGCGGCTACCTGAAACAGCATCAGATTGAGTACTACCGGCGGCTGTCGCACATCCGCACCGAAGGTGATTGGGAATCTTGGGTCGCCTTCTTCCTCGAAGGCGTGGCTACGGCGGCCAGTGATGCAGAACGCAGCATCATTGCCATCGCCACCCTAGTGGCGACCGACCGGCACCGTCTGCTCGAATCGCCCAAGGCGACCCCTGCCAGCTACCGGCTGTTCGAATTGTTGCCGATGATGCCACGTTTCACCATCGAGCGGGTGCGGAAGAATCTAGACACCAGTTTCCCGACCGCTAATGCGGCTGTCAAGGTGCTGGAAAACTTGAGCATCGTGACAGAAATGACCGGCCAGAAAAAGAATCGCAGCTACAGCTATCAGTGCTACATAGAACTGCTGTCGCGGTGATATTGTCCCGATGATTTACAGTGCGGGGTATTGGCTTCCCCCACTGCTACCGCCTATGGCCTCAGTACTGGCCATAGGCGGCAAATGACCGCATTAATCTCTCACGCGAGGACCGTAAGGCAGAATTAAGTTCAGTGCCACCCCCAACAGCCCGGCCAACCCAATGCCGGCAATGCTGTATTCCGGGGTGCCGATTGACAAGCCGCCAATGCCGCAGACGATGATAATCGAACCGATGGCTAAATTACGCGGTTCGAGTATGGCATCACCGAGTTTAGCCGTGCTGCGCAAACCGACCACGGCAATGGCTCCAAATAACATGATCAACACTCCGCCCATCACGGGTACGGGAATGGTCTGCAATAGCGCACCGAGTTTGCCGACAAAGGCCAGCACGATAGCAGTGAGTGCCGCCCAGGTCATGATGGCTGGATTAAACGCCTTGGTTAAGGCCACCGCACCGGTGACTTCAGAGTAGGTGGTATTCGGTGGCCCGCCGAGAGAGGCTGCCATAGAAGTCGCCAAACCATCACCCAGCAGGGTGCGGTGAATGCCCGGTTTTTTCAGATAATCCCGCCCGGTGACGCCGCGAATTGCCAGCATATCGCCGAAATGCTCAATGGCCGGAGCAATGGCCACCGGCAGGATGAATAAAATCGCCGCCCAACTCCATTCGGGATGGACAAAATTCGGTACGGCAAACCATGGTGCTTCAATGACCGGTGTAAAATCCACCAACCCAAAGGCCAGCGATAGCAGATAACCGGCGGTGATTCCGGCGAGAATCGGCACGATCCGCAACATACCCCGTGCCATTAATGCAGCAAACACGGTCACCCCCAGTGATACGATCGCAATCAAGGCCGCGATACCTGGATCGACCAGTTGGATGGCACCATCCCCGGTTTTACCACTGGCCATATTCACCGCCACTGGCGCGAGGATCAGGCCGATAATTAAAATCACCGGGCCGGTCACAATCGGTGGCAAGAGGCGATGCAGTATAGCCACCCCCCGCAGTGCGACCAATAGACTCAATAGCAAATACACCACACCAGCGGCCATCAAACCGGACAATGTGGCGGGAATACCCCAGGTTTGCACGCTGTACATAATCGGTGCGATAAAGGCAAACGATGAGGCCAGAAAAATCGGCACCCGTCCACCGGTGACCAGTTGAAAAATCAAAGTACCGACCCCGGCGGTGAGTAACGCCACACTGGGGTCTAAGCCGGTTAACAGCGGCACCAGCACCAAAGCCCCGAAGGCGACAAACAACATTTGCGCCCCGAGTAAGGCTTGGCCAAAGCTTAAGCGATAGGTGTAATCCAGGGTGAATAAGGTAGCCGGTAGGGCTTTATCCGCCATGGGCATGATCATGCCATGATCAAGCAACTCATTAATCGGTTTATTGAGTTCTAATTCATCACCGAGCTGTTGCTGCAAAGCATTCAGCGAACGACTGCCATCAAGCAAGGTAAGCAGCCGCTGATGGTCGGCAGACAGAGTGGACTGATCATCGGCTTCCAGCAGTTCATTGCCTTTGGCCGTGCGAATAAAAATGGCGTTTTGGTTCATGGGCTGATAGATAATTCCTATTGATTTAAGATAAGCAACGGGCAAAAAGTGTAGTGCATGAATGCGGGGTCGGCTAGAGTGACGACGATCCAGCGCCGCGTGACCGTATCCAGCCGTACAGGCAGTGACGGGTATTAATGCTAAACTGATGCGCTACATTCAGCTTTTAAGGAAAGGTGCTAATGGGTATGCAATTCGAGCAGTTAGATGAGATAGTCTACGCACGTCTTAGCGGTCGTTTGGACAGCAATAACGCGGCTGTAGTAGAACAAGCCCTGCTTGCTCGTATTCAAGAAGGCCATTCAAGATTAATTATTGATTTAAAAGACTTGGAGTATATATCCAGCGCCGGTTTGCGTATTTTTTTGCTGGTCGCTAAAAAACTGCGCCAACAACAAGGCCAGTTAAGCCTCTGTAACCTGTCCCGTCCCATCAAACAGGTATTTGAAATCAGTGGATTCACTGCTATTCTCAAGGTCTGTGACGATATCGACAGCGCCCGCGCCGCCGTGATGCAGTAATCAGCGCTACCATAAGCTTGGGTTGGCTTGGATGACACAACTGACTATCCGTTTACCGGCCAATGGCACTGAGATCGCCCGGTTGCAAGCGAGTCTGGAGGCCTTTGCTGCTGAGCACTCATTGAGTCAAGAAGGACTGTTCAAGCTTAATTTAGTCCTCGACGAACTCGTCACCAATGCCATCAGCTATGGTTTCAACGGCATCGCCCGGCCGCAAATCCATTTGCAGATTACGCTCGACCAGGGCTACGCTCATGTCTGTCTGCGCGACAATGGCCAACCGTTCAACCCTTTCAGCGAAGCGCCCGAGCCTGATCTCGACACACCGCTGGAACAACGCCGCATCGGTGGCCTGGGTATCCATTTTGTGCGCAGCATGTTGGAAACCTTCCATTATCAGCGTGACGGTGACTGGAATGTCATCACCATGGGGCTGCCGCTTGGCCCCGGTGGCGACCCCACCCACTACACACGCTGAACCAGCGCCCCCAAAGCCCAGATCAGGCGCTCAAACTGGCCGGTGAGTTTGAGTAACAGCATTTTGTCACTATTGCTTAACGCCAGCGTCGCATCGGTCAGATAGCTTTGGCGCAATTGCTGCATCATCTCACTGCGATCACCTGTGATAATCCGCACCATGGCCAAGGTGTCAGTATCGCTATCCTCCTCAACTGCGTCGCGTAAAATCAGCAAAATAGCATCCAGGCCTTCCATCATGCTGTCTTTCAGCTCCCTCAGGCTTTGTCCCTCCAGCGGAGTTGCGGCGATTTCGCTGAATTCGAGCAACTGGCTGACAAGGGTATTTAAGCGGGCATGACGATCCATGGCGGTGTGTAACCGGTCAAAGTCGCCAGCGCTTAAGGCACACAGACCGAGAGTCTGCAAATAATCGCCGGTTAAGCGAGCCGAAGTCTGTAATACCTGATCGCAGAACTGCAAATATTTACCGGCCTGTTCCTTGTCCGTAATCCGCAGGGCATCCAGATAATCCGGCAAGCGCATGATTAGACGTCGCTGCTCCCGTTCTACCAGTGTCAACACCATGCCTTCGGACGTGTCCACGGATTCCTCCCAGGCCACTTCTTCCATCACCTTTGGTGCAGACGGTGCCCGGATAACGGTCATATCGGCAGCATGATCCTCCTCGGATTCTGTCAGCGGGAGCAAGGCCGGGCTTGCAGGTGCGGTTCCCATGTTCACGCCCAGCAGATGGGCGACCGCCGCCAGTGCGAGCAGACATTGATCCAACCCTGGGTAGCGGTCTTCCGGTTGTTTAGCTAATAAACGACTAAACAGCGGTTGACAACGCATCAGCTCGGCAGGTAGCCGGGGCAATGGCTCCGTGGCGTGTTTTAGAGCCAGTGCAAAGGGATCACTGGCCGCAAAAGGCGGTTTACCGGTAAACATTTCCCACAACAACAGGCCAAAGGCGTAGAGATCCGCCCGGTGATCAATAGGCCGCCCCAGCGCCTGCTCCGGACTCATATAACCCACGCTACCCACGGCAAAGCCGGTTTGAGTTAATTGACTCTCACCACCGATGACTTTGGCAATCTCAAAATCGGTCAATACCGGGGAGCCGTCCTGGCGAAATAAAACATTCAGCGGTTTGATATCACGGTGAACAATGCCCTGCTGGTGAGCATAATGCAGGGCACTGCCCAGGGCATGAGCAATGCGCAAGCTGTGCTGGAGCGACAGGCCGGCACGGATGCGCTCGCGCAACGTGCCGCCGGGCAGATACTCCATGCTGAGATAGTGGTAATGGCCATGACAGCCAATATCATAAATAGTAACAATATAATTATGGTTAAGCTGGGCGACAATCCGGCCTTCATTGAGAAACCGGGTTTTGAAATCCTTATCCGCACCCAAAGCGGGATTCATGATTTTTAGGGCAACGCGGCGGTTAAGCGATTCTTGGCGCGCCAAATACACCGAAGCCATGCCACCACGGCCCAGTTCACCCTCAATACGATAACCGGGAATGTCATAATCACTCATTAGAACAACCGATCATAAATATTTGATATAAAATGTAAAATTTGCTGTAATCTCGCGCATGTTCACGTCGTCTCTTGTAATTACAAGTGGTCTCGCCATAAAGCACAGCATAAACGATTTTGCTCAAGACCTGACCCCCGTTACCATTATGCGGTCAGAACGCCAGGCCGTGGCCGATGGCCGCACCGATGGCGAGGGTGACCAGCACTACGAGCCGGCCGATCAGGCGCCAGCCGTGCAGGTGGCGTTCCCAGTTGGCCCACTGCACGGGGCCGGGCAGCCGAGCGATGAGCGCGGCCACGGGCCATCCCGCTGCCGGCTGGTAGCGCCGCAGGTCCGGCGCGAGCCGCAGCACCCGGGGCCAGCGCAGACTGGCCAGCGCGATCAGCAGGGCCACGACTATCGGCATGAAGGCACCCAACTGCTCGGATGCGGTCGCGGCCGCAGCTATCATCGGCGTGTCGCGAAAGCTGAGCCAGGGCAGCACCAGCACGCCGGCAAGCAGCAGAGCCCACGGGATTTCCGGGTAGCCTCTGGCGACGGGCGTCGCCCCCGGTTCCGGCACCGGCGTGCGCCGGGTCAGCCAGAGGAAGCGCAGCATCAGCAGCGCGCTGGCCACACTGGTCAGATACAGCGGCACACTGATCGCAACCCCGGCCTCGGCCGCGAAGTCCAGCGCCGCCTTCGCGAGCACGCCGCTGGTGCCCGGGGCGGCTGCCAGCGCCAGCGCCGGCAGCCACAGGCCGATCCATACCCAGCGCCGCCGTCGGCCCACAGACGCGCCCAGCAGCCCGACTCCGAGGAACAGCGCGGCCTTTGCGAGTCCGTGGTGCATCACGAACACAGCAATGGCCGCGACCGCGGCCGCACTGGCCGCACCCGCCGGCAACGCGAGTCCGGCCAGCACCGTGACCAGCCCCATCTGGCTGACGCTGGACCAGCCGAGCAGTACCTTGGGATCGCCGGCAACCAGCCCGCGCAGCGCCGCGTAGAGCACCCCGGCCAGTCCCAGGCCGACCAGCAGCGGCGCGACAACGGGGGCGAAGGCATCGCCGGCCGGTACCACCAGGCGCAGCCACCCAAGGATTCCGGCCTTGATCATCACACCGCTCAGCACCGCGCTCGCCGGAACCGGTGCCACCGGATGCGCGCGCGGCAGCCAACTGTGCAGACCCAGCGCTCCCAGCTTCAGCCCGAAGGCCAGTGCCAGCAGCGCAAGGATCGGTCCGAACACCGCGGCGGTCACGGCGTCGAAGCGCGTCTCTCCCGCCGACGCCGATACCAGCGCGGCGACCGCGACGAACAGCGCGACCTCGGCCAGCAGCATCATCGCCAGATACAGCCGGGCCGCCGCGAGCGCCTGCGCGGTGCGTTCGAACACGATCAGGCCGAGCGCGGCGAAGGTCATCAGCGCGATCCCGGCGTACAGTGCGATCAGGTCCTGCGCGAGGATCAGCGCGAGGTTTCCGGCCAGCGCCAGCAGCCACAGCGCCGCGAACGCCGGGGAGGCTACCTGTTCCGGGCGCAGCCGCGCCGCCACCCAGCCGGACAGCGCCCAGACGAGTGCGGCCGGGAGCAGAAAGGCACGCGCGGTCGCGTCCAGGCCAAAGGACAGGCCGGGCGTCAGCACCGGCACGTCGAGGACGGGCTGTCCCGGCACCAGCAGTGCCATCAACAGCGCCGGGGCCGCCGCCACCGGCAGCAGCAGCGCCCGGCCGGAGCCGCCAAACAGCGGCAGCAGGGCCAGGAGCAGCCACGGCAACAGCAGCGAGGCCGCCAGCAGCGCGACGTCGAGCCCGGCGGCGAACCCGGCGTTCATCCCGGTGCCCCAGGACCCGCGTCCAGCAGGATCCCGAGCACCGGTGCCGCCAGGCCCAGCGCGGCCGCGCTCAGCGCCAGCGAGAGCGCTGCCAGGCCCAGTGCGGCCGACAGGGTCGCGGAATCGATCCCGGCCTCGCGCCCGGGCTGCACGGCTGCCTGCAGCGCGCGCCACAGGTAAGCGGCGGTAAACACCGTGCCCACCATCAGCACCGCCAGCCAGAAATAGCCGCCAGTGGCCAGGGCGGCCTGGGCCAGCCACCACTTACCGAGGAAACCGCCGGTGGGCGGCAGGCCGACCAGGCTCGCGCTGGCGACCGCGAACGCGACCCAGGCCACCACCGCACCCTGCTGGTCGCCACCCAATGCCTCAAGACGCCCGATTCCGTGGCGCAGCACGATGGTTCCGGCCGCGAGAAACAGCGCCGCCTTGGCCAGGCCATGGGCCAGCACCAGCGTCACTGCGCCGGTCCAGGCCGGCTGCTCGGCCCCCGCCGCCACCAGCGGGAAAACCAGCAGCCCGTAGCCGAACTGCGACACCGTGGAATAAGCGATCAGTATCTTCAGGTGCCGCTGCAACAGGGCCAGCAACCCGCCCCAGAGCACCGCCGCAGTGCCGAGCAGGCCGAGCAGCGTGGCCACTCCGGTCTCCAGCAGCGGCGCGAACGGCCCGAACCACAACCGCACCAGCAGGTAGTAGCCCGCCGCGATCACCACCGCCGAGAGCGCCGCGCTGACGGCGGGCGGCGCGCGACCGTGGGCCGCCGGGAGCCAGAAGTGCAGCGGGAAGACCGCTGCCTTCAGCAGCAGGCCCAGGGTCATCAGCGCGGCCGCCACTGAGGTGACCAGGTCGCGCTCCACGCCGTCGGTGAGCAGCGCGAGGTCGAGCGCTGCGTAACGCCCGTAAAGCAATGCCACCCCGAGCAGGTAGATGGTCGAACCCAGCAGCGTCGCGAGCAGGTAGCGCCAGGCCGCCGACTGCGCCGAGCCACCGGCCAGCCCGATCAGCCCGACCGAAGCAATCGACACGAACTCCAGCGCCACATACACGTTGAACAGGTCGGCGGCGAGGAACAGGGCATTCAGCCCGCCCCACAGGAATAACCACAGCGGCCAGAAGAGCCGCAGATCGCACGCCGTAGCAAGCGGCACCGGTCGCGCGGCGTGGAACGCGGCCCCTGCCAGCCCGACCGCCGCATTCAGCAGCAGCATGGCCGCAGACAACCCGTCCATGTTCCAGCCGATTCCCAGCGGTGCCGTCCAGCCCCCGATATCCTGCCGCCACGCACCCTGCTGCAACACGACGCCCACGAGCCACAGCGCGACGGCCAACAGCACCGCCCCCGTTCCCAGCGTCACCGGTACCGACCAGCGCGGCCGGACAAAGACCACAATGGCCGCCGCGAGCGGCAGACTGAACAGCACGACCGGGGCCGCAGTTCCGAGAATCACTCCGCGTCACCACGCCGGCTGGCTGCCGCGTTGGTGTTCTCGTCGCGCATCCGCCCGGCGATGCGAACCAGCAGTGCCAGGGCCACTGCGGTCGTGCTCACGGTGACTACGATTCCGGTCAGAACGATCGCGTGGGGCACCGCATCCAGCGGCTCAGCGAGGCGTGCCATCACCACAAACAGCAGGAACACGGCCGTGGTGAGCACGTTCAGCGCCAGCAACCGCCGCAGCAGGTTCCGGGCGGTGAAGAAGCCGTGCAATCCGATCAGGAAGAGCACGCCGGCCAGGCTGAGGTAGACCGTCACCGCCCGGACTCCCGGTACCCGTGCTCGCAGGGCTCGCCGCGCAGGTACAGCGCGAACAGCAGCAGCGCGATCGACAA
>SKOM01000169.1 GCA_007120095.1 Candidatus Competibacteraceae bacterium
ATTGAAGTCGGCCATATTTTCCAGCTCGGCACTAAATACAGTGCGGCTATGGGCGCTGAAGTACTGGACGAACAAGGCCACAGCCAGCCTATCCACATGGGCTGCTACGGTATCGGCGTCACCCGGATTGTCGCCGCCGCTATTGAGCAAAATCATGACGAACGCGGCATTATCTGGCCGACAGCTTTAGCGCCTTTTCAACGGGTCTTGATTCCGATTAATGCCCATAAATCACAGCGGCTGCGCACCGCCGCTGATGCCCTGTACCAGCGCCTGCAATCCGCTGGTTACGACGTGCTCTACGATGACCGTGGTCTGCGCCCAGGCGTGATGTTTGCCGATGCTGAGTTAATCGGTATACCGCAGCGCCTGGTGATCAGCGAACGCGGTGTGGACGCCGGTCAATTGGAATACAAAGGCCGTCAGGATCAGGATAACCAAACGATTGCCATGCAGGACGTAGAGGCTTTTTTGCAGGCGCGCAGCGGATTATAGCCATTTGATGAACTATCCGAACATGGGAACAGTGCCTCCAGGGGCGACAGCGGATGGCATATAGGCTGTAGGGGCGGTTCGCGAACCGCCCCTACACCACGATAATCAGGGCGAACGACGATGTCATGTCTGGACAACAGAGCGAATGGCTATAATATTTCGACATGATGTGGGTCAGGCTAATAAACTGTTAGTACAGAAGGCAGAACAGAATCGCCCCCATCGCCTTCCCGGCTATCTCGACAGGCACCTTTGGATATCCGATGGAACCGGCGGCCCGGGTAGCGTTCAACACGCTGATTGATATGCTGCCCCGGTTGTCATCGGTCAAACATATTCGCTTCGTACTGTTCCATGATGCAGATGTACGTGTTCATGAAAGCGTTCTCGAAAATGTTATAGGGGAAAAGAATGTCGAATAATCTCGCACTTTTTACTGATCTTTATGAATTGACCATGGCGCAGGCTTATTTCGACGAGGAGATGACCGATGACGCGGTCTTCAGTCTCTTTGTTCGCCGTCTACCCCCACAACGGAATTTTTTGCTCGCCTGCGGCCTGGACTCGGTGCTCGATTATCTGGAGAGCCTGCGTTTTGACGAGGATGATCTGGCTTACCTGGCATCGCTCGGTAAGTTCTCTGATCGGTTTCTTGCTCATCTGCGCGACTTCCGTTTCAGCGGAACAGTCTATGCAGTACCGGAAGGCACACCCATATTTGCCAACGAACCGATTCTGGAAATTGTGGCTCCTCTGCTGGAGGCGCAAATCATTGAAACTTTTGTCATGAACCAGATCCACGTTCAGACCGTGTTGAGTTCTAAGGCACAGCGTGTTGTGATAGCGGCCGAAGGGCGTCCCGTAATCGATTTCGGCCCTCGGCGGATGCACGGGATAGACGCTGCTCTGAAAGCAGCACGAGCGTTTTACATCGGCGGTGTGGCGGCAACATCGAATGTGCTGGCCGGTAAACTGTATCAGGTGCCGGTCGCCGGTACCATGGCGCACAGTTATGTTCAGGCCCATGAAGATGAACGGGAAGCGTTTCGCAGGTTCGCCAGCCTCTATCCGGAAACAGTTTTGCTTATAGATACTTACGATACGCTGGAGGGCGTTCGCAGAGTTATAGAACTGGCAAACACATTGGGCGAACAGTTCAAAATCAGGGCAGTGCGCCTCGATTCAGGGGATCTGCTCGTTCTGTCCCGTAAGGTGCGCAGGCTGCTCGATGAGGCGGGACTCGGCAAGGTAGAGATATTTGCCAGCGGTGGACTCGACGAGCATAAAGTTGCACAACTCGTCGCTTCAGGAGCCCCGATCAATGGCTTTGGTGTTGGCACCAGCATGGGCGTTTCCAAAGATGCGCCTGACCTGGATATTGCCTATAAGCTTTGTGAATATGCGGGCACGGGCCGGTTGAAGTTGAGTCCCGGGAAACCCATACTGCCGGGACGCAAGCAGATTTTCCGGGAGAGCAAGAACGGGAGCGATACAGGTGATACCGTAGCACGGGCCGATGAACAACGACCAGGGCGGCCGTTGCTTGAGGCCGTGATGCGTAATGGTGAGCGCCTGGCCGCAGGCCGTGTCGATATCGAATCGGCGCGTGCCCATGCCAGTCGGCAGGCCGCCCGCCTTCCGGATCGGGTTCGTGCCATCAAACCCGCTGAACCGTCGTATCTTGTGGAAGTCAGCCCTGAATTGTCCAGCTACCAGAAACAGATCGAAGATCGTGTAAGGGCGATGTGATGTCCGCCTGAACCAGAAACTGATGGAGGTGCAATATGGCTAGAACCGAAGAAACCTTGCATCTTTGACGAGATCGCGCGGCAGAACATTCCCACCGGTTAGTCAGCCAGCCGGTACCGGGCGCGTTGCACAGCGGCTCGCACCTGCTCCGGGGCTGTGCCACCGAAATGTCCCCGCGCGGCGACTGAGCCTTCCAGCGTCAGCACGGTGAACACATCGGCCTCGATATGTGGAGAGAGCGCTTGTAAATCGGCCAGGGGCAAATCGGCCAGATCACAGCCCCGCTCAATGGCCTGGCTGACGGCTTGGCCGACGATCTCATGGGCATCACGAAACGGCACGCCTTTACGTACCAAATAATCGGCCAGATCAGTGGCGGTGGCATACCCTTTGCGGGCGGCAGCGGCCATCGTGTCGCGCCGCGCTTCGATATGCGGCACCATATCGGCAAACGCCCGCAGACAACCTAACAGGGTATCCACCGTATCGAACAACGGTTCCTTATCTTCCTGGTTGTCCTTGTTATACGCCAGCGGTTGGCTTTTCATCAGGGTCAGCAGACTGACTAAATGACCATTAACCCGCCCGGTTTTACCGCGCACTAATTCCGGCACATCGGGGTTTTTCTTCTGCGGCATAATGCTGGAGCCGGTGCAAAACCGATCCGGTAACACAATGAATTCAAACTGCGCCGACGTCCATAATACCAGTTCTTCGGCCATGCGCGACAAATGAGTCATCAGCAGCGCGGCGGCGGCGCAAAATTCAATCGCAAAATCCCGATCCGCCACGGAATCCAGCGAATTTTCAGTCGGCGCGTCGAAACCAAGCTGTGCCGCTGTATCATGACGATCAATGGGAAAGCTGGTACCGGCCAAAGCCGCAGCCCCCAAGGGACACTGATTGGCGCGGCGCTGGCCGTCACGCAGGCGGCCATAATCACGGTGCAGCATTTCAAACCAAGCCAGCAGATGATGTCCGAAGGTGACCGGCTGAGCGGCTTGCAAATGGGTAAAACCGGGCATAATGGTGGCCGCCTCACGTTCAGCCAGATCAACCAGCCCCTGTTGCAACCGCTGCAGTTCACCACAGCAGGCATCAATGGCCGCCCGTAAATACAAACGGATATCGGTAGCGACCTGGTCATTGCGCGAGCGACCGGTATGCAAACGCTTGCCCGCTGGCCCGATGCGTTCGGTCAGCCGCGCTTCGATATTCATGTGGACATCTTCCAAGGCGACTGACCAAGGAAATTCCCCACGGGCAATTTCAGTACGAATGGCTTCCAAACCGGCGATAATGGCCTCACAGTCCGTTGGGGATAACACCCCGACATTAGCCAACATCCGGGCATGGGCGATCGAGCCGTCAATATCCTGATCGGCCAAGCGGCGGTCAAAATCGACTGAGGCGGTGAACCGCTGCACAAAAGCGTCGGTGGTTTCGCTGAAACGCCCGCCCCAGGACTGGTTGGTCGTCTGTGCGGTGTTTTGAGCGGCGGTCGCAGTGACGGTCTCAGTCATGACTCAATCGTTCCCCATAGCTGTTCAAATGACTATTGTAGCAGTGCAGAACGCTCATATAGCCATTTGATGAATGATCCGAACATGGTAACCGCGCCTCCATGGGCGACAGCGGATGGCATATAGGCTGTAGGGGCGGTTCGCGAACTGCCCCTACACCACGATTATCAGGGCGGCCGATTACTTCATGTGTTGAAAACAGAGCGAATGGCTATAACTGTGATGACAGACGACTTCCAGCTTGCGATAATGCGCGCCATGACTACTCGAACCTTACGTATTGCGACCCGCCAAAGCCCCTTAGCCCTGTGGCAAGCTGAGCATGTGGCGGCTGAGTTGCGCCGCCACCATCCCGATATTAATGTGGAGTTGGTCGGCATGACCACTCGCGGTGACCAAATGCTCGATGCCCCACTGGCCAAAGTCGGCGGCAAAGGACTGTTCATCAAGGAGCTGGAGGTGGGCATATTAGAGGGACGCGCCGATCTGGCCGTACACTCCATGAAGGACGTGCCGGTGGAGTTTCCACCCGGCCTGACGCTGAGCACCATCATGGAGCGCGAAGATCCGCGTGATGCCTTTGTGTCTAACCACTACCGCCACCCGGATGAATTACCGTCCAATGCCCGCATCGGTACGTGCAGCCTGCGCCGTCAGTGCCAGTTAGCCGAGCGCTATCCCAATGCCGAACTGCTCAACCTGCGCGGTAATGTCAATACCCGTCTGGCCAAGCTGGACGCCGGCGAGTTCGATGCGATTATCCTGGCCTCGGCCGGTTTGATTCGTTTGGGAATGCAAGAGCGTATCGCCTGTGCCATGGCACCGGAAATCAGCCTGCCCGCTATCGGGCAAGGGGTGGTCGGTATCGAATGCCGTAGCGATGATGCCGAATTGCATGACTTGCTCACCCCTTTGGATCATGTCGCTACCCGCACCCGTATCCTGGCCGAACGCGCGCTTAATGCCCGTTTGCAAGGCAGTTGCCAGGTGCCTATCGCCGGTTATGCCGTGTTCGAGGAGCCGGGTCTATGGCTGCGCGGTTTGGTGGGTAAACCCGATGGCAGCCAGGTATTGCGCGGCGAAGTGCGAGGCCATGTCGAACAACCCGAACAACTGGGCTGGGATTTAGCCGAACAACTGCGTGAGCAAGGGGCTGAGCAGTTGCTGGCTGAAATTATGGCGTCACTGTGAACCTGAACGGGTGGCGTGTACTGGTCACCCGTCCGGCCCATCAGGCGGAGGCCTTGTGTCGTTTATTGCAGCAACAAGGTGCTGAGCCGATTCGCTTTCCCACACTCTGCATTGAGCCATCCAGTGATATCCCCCGCGCCCGGTCACAATTAGCCCGTTTAGCCGATTTCGATCTGGCGGTGTGGGTCAGCCCCAATGCCATCGCTCAAACCCTAAGCTGGACTGAGGGGCGCCTGCCCACAGGAACTCAGTACGCCGTGGTGGGCAAGGCGTCGGCACGCGCCTTACAACAGGCAGGTTATGCGGTGGCTTTCCAGCCCATAGACGGCAGCGACAGCGAGGCGCTGTCAGCCTTGCCCGGTTTGCAGCAGATTGCGGGCTGGCGGGTGTTGATCATTCGCGGCGAAGGCGGACGTGAATTACTCGCTGATACCCTCAGACAGCGCGGTGCGATCGTCGAATATGCTGAAGTCTATCGTCGCGGACTGCCCGATGTTGATGGGATTGCCTTGTCGCAGCGCTGGCAGGCTGAGGGCATCGATGCGGTTACCGTCACCAGTAATCAAGCCCTGGAACATCTGCACCAATTATTGGATACCACCGGACGAGCCTGTCTCCAGCACACACCGCTGATAGCCGTCAGCCCCCGAGCGGCCGAACTCGCTCGACGTATGGGGCATAAGGCTGCGGTGCATATTGCGGCTGAAGCCAGCGATGCGGCGGTGCTCGCCGCTTTATTGGCCTTACGCCACGCTGACGACAATCGGGTTCAGTGATCAGGCTTCAATGTCTGATTAATCGCTCGCAAAGCGTCAGTAAACTCTTCCGGCAAGGGATGCACGCCCATCGCCAACAGAGTCGGGCGGCAGCGGTTGCTGATCGGCCCGCCGACAAATACCGGGCGGGCAAACGTTTTGATCAGATTGGGCAGATCGCGGTGGAGGATGCCAGGCTCAGGCGGACGGGCGGCGGACAGCACGATGGCAGCACAATCATGATCTTGAGCGACCTTTTGCAGGGGTTCCAGGGGCATATTCGCCCCCAGCATGATGATGCGGTAATTCCAATCGAGCGCCGCCATGGAAAACAGCATTAAACCCACATCATGTTGCTCGCCGGGCAGACAGGCAACTAACAGTTTAGGGCCGGTTTGCTGGCGGTTAAAATGATGCAGTCGGGCGCCGAGTTTATTGCGCAAAAACACGCTAAAGAAATGCTCTTCAGCAATGCCGGTGTCGCGACGGCGTTGCCACTGCCAACCCAGCTCATGCAGTACAGGCATAATCAGGCGGTGGGTGACCACGTCGGCAGGGTAGAGGGCCAGAATCTCGTTATAAACGTCATCCAGTGTGAGCTCGTCGAACTGATGCACGGCATCGAGCATGCGCTGTTGATAATTTTGCCATAAGTTGAAATGATTACGGCTGCGTTCAGGTGGCCGGGTTCCTGCATTCGGCAGGCTGTCATCGGCAGACTGAGCTTTGTCACCGAGCACCTGCCGAACCTGACCGATGGACATTCCCCCCTGCAATAAAGTGACCACTTGATTGATCAAGTCCACATCGGCCATGCTGTACAAGCGATGTCCTTTAGGTGTACGCATGGGATTGATCAGATTATAACGGCGCTCCCAAGCTCTGAGTGTCACGGGATTGATACCGGTTAAACTGGATACGGTACGGATGGGAATCAGGCTCTCCCCCGGTAAACTGTAGCTATCTAAGCGAGTTTGTTGGCTCATAGTGAAGTCGTTGGGTTGAATGTGGTTAGTATGGCTGACCGGAATAGTGTACATGAATTGTACAGTAGAACGTATAAATCGGGTAATTGTTCCAAATAGTTATACACCAGCGATTGCCCTGTGGAATAAACCGGTCGCAAACGCCAGTGGACAGCAGTTGAAAACCGAGCATTAATCAGGCCATACTGACATTGTGTGGTTCTGGTGTGCTAATCATGTCTACCCAAAAGATCACTGTCATCGGTGCCGGCATCGTCGGTATCTGCTGTGCGCTGCATTTACAGCGCCTCGGTTATCGGGTCACCGTGGTCGATCAGCGCCCGCCCGGCGATGCCACCTCTTACGGCAACGCCTGCATGATCACCGACAGCAGTTTAGTGCCCTTGGCCACGCCGGGCATTACGTGGGAAGGACTGGGCATGTTACTCAATCCTTCCGGGCCGTTATTTATCCGCCCCCGTTACGCGTTGCAGATTGTGCCCTGGTTATGGCGGTTTTGGCGCAGTGCCGACGACGCCCAGGCCCGAGCGGGGGCGCAAGCACTGGGCGATCTACTGCGCGGAGCCTTGGCTGAGCACCATGAGCTGGCTGACAATACCTCCGCAAGCCGCTGGCTCGGTGACGAACCCTCGCTGTTTGTCTACCGCTCGGCGGCTGAACTGGAGCATGATGCCTACACCTGGACGCTGCGCCGGGCGAATGGAGTGCGGCATGAGTGGCTGGACGGCCCCCAGCTACGCGCGCGCGAACCGGCGCTGGCGGCGGATTACTGGCGAGCGGCGGTATTGCTGGATCACGGTCGGGCGGTCGATCCCGCTGAGCTGACGAAAGCTCATGCGGAGTGGCTGCAACGAGGTGGCGGTGACATTCGCCAAGCTCGGGTGCAGGCGTTGGAAATCCGCGACGGTCAAGTGGTGCGTTTGCTGACCGATGACGAACCACTGGCGGTAGAGCAACTGGTGATTGCCGGGGGAGCGTGGTCAGCCGGATTAGCGGGACAACTGGGTGATCGCATTCCCTTGGAAAGTGAAGGGGGATATCACCTGACATTTACTGATCCCGGCCTCGAACTGCGCCATACGCTGATGGATTCCGGGGCTAAAGTGGCCATTGCCCCTATGGCTGAGGGGATTCGCATTGGCGGTATGGTCGAGTTTGCAGGTATTTGTGAAGAGACCTTGCCACAACGCAGTGCCTTGCTGCGCAGAGTAATTAAGCGGATATTACCGGCGATTCGCACCGAAGCTTATACGGAATGGCGGGGCAATCGCCCCAGTCTGCCCGATAGTTTGCCGGTGATTGATCGGGCCTCGCAGGTGAATAATGTCGTTTACGCCTTTGGCCATCAGCATATTGGTTTATCATCAGCTCCGAAAACCGGCAAACTGGTGGCGCAACTCATCACCGGTCAGCCACCGGCGATTGATTTAACCCCGTTCCGCGTGGGACGGTTCTAACCTCTGTAGGAATCCTAGCCATTGACACTGCACCGTTGACCCAACCCGTGATTGCGGCCTTTGATTTTGACGGCACTATAACCACCCGCGACACGTTAATCCCGTTTTTCTACCGCTGTTTTGGTCGTGCCAAAGTGTACGGGGTGTTTGCCACAGTCGCCTGGGACGCATTGAAATTCGGGCTGGGTTATGGCTCGCGGGATCAGCTCAAGGCCAAGGTCATCGCCCGTCTGTTTCGCGGAGTACCGCAGGCAGTGGTGCAACAGGCGGGTCGCGAACATGCCAGGGCAGTTACGGCGTCTTTTCGCCCGGCCGCTTTAGAGCGGATTGCTTGGCATCGCGCTCAGGGGCATCGATTGATTATGGTCAGCGCGTCTTTGGATGTGTACCTCCAGTATGTCGCCACCGCACTCGGTTTCGATGATCTGCTATGTACTACCCTCGAAGTGGATGAGCAGCAGGTGTGTACCGGCGCAACGGTCAGCGGCAATTGCCGAGCCATGGCTAAAGTCCGCCGTTTGCAGCAACACCTGGGTGATCTGAGCCAGTTTGATCTCTACGCCTATGGCGACTCAGCGGGTGATAAGGAAATGCTGGAAATCGCAGATCATCCGAGTTTCAAGCCGTTTCTGCACAACAACACCACCAGTACCCGCTGATCGGGTGGTTACTCGGCTTGGGGGG
>SKOM01000073.1 GCA_007120095.1 Candidatus Competibacteraceae bacterium
AAGCCGGAAGCAGAATTACGCCGCGAATTGGGCTTGGCTCACATTGTGAAACTGGCTTCCAATGAAAATCCGCTGGGTTGCAGCCCGCAGGCCACTGCGGCCATGCAAGCGGCGCTCACCGATGTCGCGCGTTACCCGGATGGCAATGGTTATGCTTTGAAACAAGCCCTGGCAAGCCGGTTTGCGCTGGCTCCAGAGTGCATTACCTTGGGTAATGGCTCTAACGATGTGTTGGAACTGCTTGGGCGGGCCTATCTGGGGCCAGGACGCCATGCAGTATTTTCCGAACACGCCTTCGCCGTTTATCCACTTGTCGTGCAGGCCGTTGGCGCTGAAGCCCGAGTTGCACCGGCCTTAGCTGCGGACAGCGCCATGCCCTACGGCCATGATTTAGCCGCTTTCCGCCAGCGTATTGACCACGATACCCGCTTGGTCTTTATTGCCAATCCGAATAATCCCACCGGCACTTGGCTGGGCGCAGCGGAATTAGATCATTTTCTCACCACAGTCCCACCCAACACCTTGGTGGTGATTGATGAGGCGTATTATGAATACGCCGAGGCACCGGATTATGCCAGTGTTGCTCCGTGGCTGAGTCGCTGGCCGAATCTGGTTGTGGTCCGCACATTTTCCAAGGCTTACGGTTTGGCGGGGCTACGAGTGGGTTATGCGCTGTCGCATCCCGAGGTGGCCGATGTGCTTAATCGGGTGCGTCAGCCGTTTAATGTCAACAGTTTAGCGTTATGCGCGGCTGAGGCCGCCCTGGACGATAGCGTGTTTCTCAGCGCCAGCCGTGAGGTTAATCGCCAGGGTGCGGTACAACTACAAGCGGCGTGTGAGCGTCTTGGCTTAAGGGTGTTGCCCTCAGCGGCTAATTTTCTGTGCATCGATCTCGCTCGGCCTGGCGCCCCGATATTTGAGCATCTGTTACAGCGCGGCGTGATTGTGCGCCCGATTGCCGGTTATGGCTTACCTAACGCCCTGCGGGTGACCATCGGCACCTCGGCTGAGAATCAGCACTTCATCACCGCGTTAACTGAGGTGTTAGCCACAGCATGACCCCCCTACGACGGCTATGCATCATCGGTGTCGGTTTAATCGGCGGCTCCTTGGCTCGTGCTTTGCGCCAAGCCAAGGCGGTGGACACCGTGGTTGGCGCTGGGCGTCACCCAGCTCATTTGCAGCGGGCCGTGGAACTCGATGTCATTGATGAGTTCACGACCGACCTAGCCGCTGCGGTGGACGGTGCGGATATGGTGGTTATTGCTGTGCCGCTGAAAGCCATACGCCCGGTGCTGAAGGCTATCGCCGGACGACTGGCTCCGGAGGCGATACTGACCGATGTGGGCAGTGCCAAGCAATGCGTGGTCGATGATGTCCGCGACATTTTCGGCCATCTGCCTGGCACGTTTATTCCTGGTCATCCAATTGCGGGCACCGAATGCAGCGGGGTTGATGCGTCATTTGCCGAATTGTTCCAGCGCAGGCGGGTGATTCTCACCCCCTTATTAGAATCCCAGGCCTGGGCACATGCCCGCGTTAAAGCCATGTGGACGATCACCGGCGCTGAAGTGATTGATATGGGGGTACGCCACCACGACGCTGTCCTGGCTGCCACCAGCCATCTGCCCCATATGCTGGCTTATACCTTGGTGGATTCATTGGCGCGATTGGATTCCCGAGCTGAGATATTTCGTTATGCCGCCGGTGGTTTCCGTGACTTTACCCGCATTGCCTCTTCCGATCCCACTATGTGGCATGATGTCTGTGTGGCTAACCGCGAGCCGTTATTAGATACGTTGCGCCAGTTTAGCCACGATTTGGATCAGCTCACCCAGGCCATAGAACAGGGTGATAGTGATGCGATCATGCAAACGTTTCAACGGGCTAAACACGCCCGCGATAATTTATACTTAGACTGATGACCACATTCATTATCCAGCCCGGCGGTTGTTTACGCGGCTCACTACAGGTCGCCGGCGATAAATCCATTTCGCATCGGGCCATAATGCTGGCGGCCTTGGCTGAAGGCTGTAGCGAAATCGACGGTTTTCTCGAAGGTGCTGATTGTCTGGCGACTCGCCATGCTTTTGCCGCCATGGGGGTGGAGATCGAGCCTACGGGCTATGGTCAGATGCGGATTCACGGCGTCGGTCTGCACGGCTTGAAGGCCCCGAGCGCGCCACTGGACATGGGCAATGCCGGTACGGCTATGCGCTTACTGGCCGGTTTGCTGGCCGGGCAGCGTTTCCCGAGTACCTTGATCGGTGATGCCTCCCTCAGTCGTCGTCCAATGCGGCGTGTGACCGAACCGCTGGCCTTAATGGGCGCACAGATCGACACCACAGCAGCCGGTACTGCTCCACTGCATATCCACGGGGGGCAAGCCTTGCGCGGGATTGACTATATCCTGCCTGTGGCCAGTGCGCAGATTAAATCCTGCTTGCTGCTGGCTGGCCTGTATGCTCAAGAATCGACTTGCATCACCGAACCGGCACCGACGCGGGATCATACCGAACTCATGTTGCAGGCTTTTGGCTATCCGCTGGAGCACTCCGGTTCACAAGTCCGACTGAGCGGTGGTGGGCGATTCACCGCAACGTCCATGAGTATTCCGGCCGATATCTCTTCTGCTGCATTTTTTCTGGTGGGTGCCAGCATCGCTGCGGATTCTAAGCTCGTTTTGCCAGCCGTAGGCATTAACCCGACCCGTATCGGCGTCATTAATCTATTGCAGCAGATGGGGGCGGATATTCAACTGGACAACCCGCGTTGGGCAGGGTACGAGCCGATTGCCGATATTCGAGTGCGCAGCGCCCCGCTGCAGGGCATTGTGATTCCCGAAGATCAAGTGCCTTTAGCTATCGACGAGTTCCCGGCTTTGTTTATCGCTGCCGCCTGTGCTGAGGGCGAGACACGGCTGACCGGTGCCGCTGAGCTGCGGGTTAAAGAGAGTGATCGTATCCAGGTCATGGCTGATGGTCTGCGGCGTTTAGGCATTGTGGCCGAACCTACCGCCGATGGTATGGTCATCCAGGGTGGTGCGTTGCAAGGGGGGGATATTGACAGCTACGGGGATCATCGCATCGCTATGGCCTTTGCCATGGCCGGATTGCGCGCTGCACGGCCGATAACCATTCGCGACTGCGCCAATGTGGCCACGTCATTTCCCGATTTTGCTGTGCTGGCTCAGCAGGCCGGATTATTCATCAAGGTGCAGGCATGACCGTTCCAGTACTGTCGATTGACGGGCCGAGCGGGGTGGGCAAAGGCACCCTTGCTGCTTGGCTGGCTGCACACCTGGGCTGGCATTTATTGGACTCAGGTGCCTTATATCGCCTCACGGCGCTGGCGATCCAGAACCAGCGGGTTCCCTTAGATGACGAACTGGCTGTGGCCGAAGCGGCAGCGGGCTTGGATGTCGTTTTTGCACCGGATGCCGCCACCGGCTTACAGACCGTTTTCTTGAATCAAGTGGATGTGACAGACGCCATTCGTACGGAAACCATAGGTAATGCCGCTTCGCGCGTTGCAGCGTTACCTACAGTGAGGGCAGCTTTACTGGATCGTCAACGCGCTTTTCGGCGCTCGCCTGGGCTGGTTGCTGACGGTCGCGACATCGGTACTGTGGTTTTTCCCGATGCCTTGGTTAAGCTGTTTTTGACCGCCAGTGCTGGGGCGCGTGCAAAACGCCGTTATAACCAGTTGATGATTAAAAAAAACGGTGCTAACCTTGCCGATATTGAACGAGAAATCACCGAGCGGGATCAACGTGATGCCAATCGTGCGACTGCGCCTTTACGGCCAGCGGCGGATGCCTTCACCTTGGATACAACCACTTTGACCATTGATCAGGTCAGAGAACGTGCTCTAGAATTGCTAACGATAAGTTTACAATCGATTGATTAAAATTGGTAAATCGTGGTTCAGGTCAACCTGGACTGTCACTACAACTAACCTGTGGACCTCTGAGTCCGCGTGTGAGCTATTACACCCATGTCGGAAAGTTTTGCTGAGCTGTTTGAACAAAGCCTAAACGATAACCAGATGCAACCCGGTGCCATCGTAACCGGTGTCATTGTCGCTATTCGCGAAGAATCCGTTGTCGTCAATGCCGGCCTCAAATCGGAAGGTATCATCCCGATCGAGCAATTTTACTCCGAAAGTGGAGAACTCGAAATTCAAGTCGGTGATGAAGTTGAGGTTGCACTCGATGCCGTTGAGGATGGTTTTGGAGAAACCCGTTTATCCCGCGAGAAGGCTAAACGCGCCAAAATCTGGACCCAACTTGAACAAGCTTTTGAAGCTGATGAGGTCGTTAAAGGGATTATCAGTGGTAAGGTCAAGGGCGGGTTTACGGTCGATATCGGAGAAATACGCGCCTTCCTGCCCGGTTCCCTGGTCGATGTGCGCCCGGTACGCGATGCCTCCTATCTGGAAGGCAAAGAGCTGGAATTCAAAGTGATCAAGCTCGATCAGCGTCGCAACAATGTTGTGGTATCGCGCCGTGCGGTGGTCGAACAGGAATACAGTGCCGAGCGTGAGCAGTTGCTGGAAAGCCTGCATGAAGGTCAGGTGTTAAAAGGCGTGGTCAAAAACCTGACCGATTACGGGGCGTTTCTGGATCTCGGCGGTATTGACGGGTTGCTGCATATCACCGATATGGCGTGGAAGCGGGTCAAACACCCCTCTGAAGTCGTCAATGTCGGCGACGAAATTGAAGTCAAAGTGCTGAAATTTGACCGTGAACGTAATCGGGTCTCATTAGGTCTCAAGCAGTTGGGTGAAGATCCGTGGGAAGACATCAATCGTCGCTATCCTGTGAATGCCCGCTTGTTCGGTACCGTGACGAATATCGCCGACTACGGTTGTTTCGTCGAGATCGAGGAAGGGGTTGAAGGTCTGGTGCATATTTCGGAAATGGACTGGACCAATAAAAACGTCAACCCCTACAAGATGGTTACCCTGGGCGATGAAGTCGAAGTGATGGTGCTGGATATTGATGGCGAACGCCGTCGGATTTCCCTGGGCATGAAGCAATGTTCCGCTAATCCCTGGGACGAATTTGCAGCCACCCATCAGAAAAATGACCGGGTCAGTGGCAAAATCAAATCCATCACCGATTTCGGTATTTTCATCGGCTTGGACGGTAATATTGACGGTCTGGTACACCTGTCGGATATTTCCTGGAATATGCCGGGCGAAGAGGCGATTCGCGATTATCGCAAAGGCCAGGAAGTTGAAGCCGTCGTGCTGGCCGTGGATGCTGAGCGTGAGCGGATTTCCCTGGGCATCAAGCAACTTGATAAAGACCCCTTGTCCAACTACGTTGCTGAACATCCCAAAGGCAGTGTCGTCAGTGGCACGGTCAGCTCTGTAGATGCCAAAGGCGCTGTCGTTGATCTGGGCAATGGCGTTGAAGGGTTGCTGCGCACATCGGAGATTGCGCGCACGCGGGTTGAAGATGCCCGCAACGTTCTTAAAATAGGTGAGGAAGTCGAAGCAAAATTTGTTAATGTTGACAAGAAAAATCGAGCGATTTCCTTGTCGATCAAAGCGCGGGAAGCGGCCGAAGAGGCTGAAGTGCTCCAGGACTATACCCGTAAACCGACGGGGGGAGCCACTACTCTGGGTGATCTGCTCAAGGAGCAGATGAACAGGGACTAAGATCCATCCGGCCATCACCTAAGCGCCACAGTCCGCCGGGTGATGGCCAAGGCTGAACTAAACCATACTTTATTCCTAGCAATCATAGAGCCTTTAGTCACTACCATGACCAAATCCGAACTTATAGAGGTGCTTGCGCACGAAAAAAGTGACCTGTCGTTCAAAGATGTTGAAGCGGCGGTCAAAGCTCTTCTGGAACATATGAGCGAATCCCTAGCCGATGGCGAGCGTATCGAAATACGCGGCTTTGGCAGTTTTTCGCTGCACTACCGTCCTCCTCGTACGGGTCGCAATCCTAAAACGGGAGCGGCTGTAGAGCTTGCTGGCAAATATGTTCCGCATTTCAAACCCGGTAAAGAACTGCGCAACCGGGTCAACGAGGCGGCAGCCAACGAGCGCAAACCCGTTCGCCGTTCCAGCCGCAGCGCCACTCAATAACCCTGTGCCGGTTCCGGACGATTATTCCGGGCCGGCATTTCCACTCTGCCCCACAGGAATCGGCTGATGCCGCCTGGGCTTGCGGACAGCTTCGCGGTTCTGCCGGGCCTGTTTTGGCTGTTGTTGCCGATTGCCGCAGCGTCTGGCTGGTGGCTGGCGCGCCATGCCGCCCAACAGGAAGAGGCACAAGAAGATCGTCAATCCAATTATGTCAAAGGTCTGAATTATCTGCTGGCTGATCAACCGGATCAGGCGCTGGAAATCCTGACGCAATTAACTGATGCTCACCGCGAAGCGGTTGACAGTCAACTCGTGCTGGGTCGTTTGTTCCGTCGCCGGGGTGAGACAGATCGCGCGATTTACGTACACCACAAACTACTCAACCGCCCCGATTTAAGTGATGCACAACGTCAACGTGCGTTGTTGGAACTCGGTGAGGACTACACTTGTGCGGGGTTGCTGGATCGCGCTGAAGAATTATTCCAACAGCTTTTGGATTCGCCGGTTCAGCATGAATATGAAACGGCCGAATATCATGTTACCGCGCTCCACAAGCTGATTGCGGTCTACGAACAAGGTAAAGATTGGCAACAGGCTATAGCGCACTGTGATCGCCTGGAGCAGATGACCGGGCAGGTTTATCGGACTCAAGCAGCTCAATATTGCTGCGAGCTGGCACAAACTGCTTATACGCACCAGCAGCCGGATAGCGCCTTACACTATCTTAACGAGGCGTTACGGCGCAATGCTCACTGCACCCGCGCCAATTTGCTACGCGCCCGATTGGCTACGGATCAAGGCGATGATCATACCGCCTTACAGGCATTGTATGCCATAGAATGGCAAAATCCGCTGCTATTGCATGAAGCTCTGGCCGCTCTCACCGAGTGCCATGCGCGCCTCGGCACCTCACACGCCTTGCTAGACTGGCTGCAGGGCGCTTACGAGCGTTATGGCTTGAGTTGGCTGGCATCACATTTAGCACAGCAGCTCGCTCGTGAGCACGGCTCAACAGCCGCTCTGAATTTTATATCCAAGGTTCTGCACGACCAGCCCTCGTTCATGGGACTGCGTACCTGGCTGGAACTGCATAGCCGTGAACAGCCAACGACCGATGACATCACCCCCCTGCTGTTGCGCTCTAGCCGTCAGTTGCTCGATGCCAGTGCTCGCTACCGTTGTAATCAGTGCGGTTTCACCAGTAAAGTCCTGCATTGGCAATGTCCCAGTTGCAAGCGCTGGGAAACCCTGTATCCCTTATCTGATCTGACTTGCCGGACACCGCCATGATGCCTGTTTCGCCACTTATCGTTGCTCTTGATTACCCTTGTGCTGCCCATGCCTTGCAGCTGGTCGAGCGCTTATCGCCTGAGCTGTGCCAGCTCAAAATCGGCAAAGAATTGTTTACCCGCGCTGGCCCTGGTCTAGTGGACGATTTACACCAGCGGGGCTACTCGGTGTTTCTCGATCTCAAATTTCATGATATTCCCAATACCGTGGCGGCAGCCTGCCGGGCAGCGGCTGATTTGGGCGTGTGGATGGTCGATGTCCATGCCCTGGGCGGACAGCGTATGATTGCCGCTGCGGCCGATGCTTTGGCCCATTATCAGCGTCCACCACAGTTGCTGGCGATTACCGTGCTGACCAGCTTGGGTAATGAGGATCTGCCGGCATTGGGTTTACCGAATAATGCGCGCGCCTTGGCGCTGCAACTCGCCCGCCTGGCCACCGAGGCCGGTGCGGGTGGGGTGGTGTGTTCCGCTCATGAAGCAGCGGCGTTGCGTGATGCATTGGGTTCAGAAATTCGTCTGGTGACGCCGGGTATTCGTGCCGCCGATGCGCTGGCCGATGATCAACACCGCACTATGACGCCCACAGCGGCTTTGCAGGCCGGAGCGGATTATTTGGTGGTTGGCCGACCGGTGACCCAGGCGCCTGATCCTTTGGCCGCTTTGCAACAGATCGTGAAAGCCTGTCAGTCCGTAGGGCGGGTTAGCTAAAGCGTAACCCGCCGCTTGCGTGGTATATATAGCCATTTAATGAAATATCCGAACATTAGAACAGAGCCTTACATAGGCGACAGCGAATGGAATATAGGCTGTAGGGGCGGTTCGCGAACCGCCCCTACTCGGGACTGATCACGGCCAATAATTCCAATTCGAAAATCAGGGTTTCCGAGGGACCAATCGTATCACCCGCCCCGGCGGCCCCGTAGCCTAACCAATACGGAACCACTAAACGCACTTGAGTGCCGACCGGCATCATTTGCAATGCTTCGCGCCAGCCGGGAATCGTGCTGCTGACTGGAATGCCCGGCGGTTCACCACGCCGATAGGAATTATCAAACTCGCGCCCGTCGAGATATTGGCTGCGATAATGCACCGTGACGATATCCTCCGCGTGAGGAATCGGCCCATCGCCCAGCCGCAACACCTCTAATTGCAAACCGCTGGACAGGGTGACCACGGTGTCCCGTTGGCCGTTGCGACTGCGATAGGCATCACCGGCTTCGGCATTGAGTTCGGCCAGCAGACGGCGATCCTCGATTTGATCGGGTGAGATGCCACCGCTGCGTACCGCTATGATGACCACCACCAGGGCTAACAGGCTAAAAATAATCAGTCGAAACATTTATTTCTTAATCATATTCACTCGTTCCACGCAGGAGCGTGGAACGATA
>SKOM01000062.1 GCA_007120095.1 Candidatus Competibacteraceae bacterium
GACATACTAACCGCATCTATCGGGTCGATATGCAACAATGCCAGAAATTTGTCGATTTTATGGAATTATCATTCGGATGTTCTTAATTGATAGAGAGCATCCACCACGACATATCCATATAAAGTATGGAGAATATATGGCGGTCATGGAACTTGAGAATTTAAATATTATTGAGGGTAGCTTACCCAAGCGATGCCGACAACTCGTCCGAGAATGGGCAGAAATTCATCAACAAGAACTTATAGAAATGGGGGATACACAAAATTTTCATCCGGTTAAACCTTTGGAATAAACAATGAAACTACAGAGCTTTAAAAATTTAAATTTTGAATTTTCACTGGTTTTTTCAAATGGTGAAATGTTTGTTGTCAACCTGAAGGCACTGCTTGAGGGTTATATCTCAGAAGCCGATTTAGCTTCGGCAAGGCTTGATTCTGACTGGGGATGCCTTGAGTTTCTTAACGGGACTGTTGATATTGACCCAACAATACTATACTGCTATGCCGTAAATCATGGAACTTATGTAGGACATAGCGAAGCACGCCCCGCATTAGCCGAATAAAAAGCCCGGAATTATAGCCACTGCAACGGCTTACTAAGAACTCGTGGTTTAACGAGGCAAACGGGTACCCAAGAGGTAGAATAGTCCTCTCAGTAAACGATCATGCCGCACCGCAATCCGGGTAGCCGCAATGGTCATGCCTACCGCACGGCGGGTAATTTTGACGTCATGAGCGCTACGAAAATCCCTATGGCGATTAATATTACGCAACGTCAGCATCGCCATACCAATCGCCCAGAGGCAAAAGCGGCGGATACCCACTTCATGCGCGGGAATCAGCAAAGTGTAACGTAAGGCGCTGTGTAAATGACCATGCGCCATGCCAATGAGCTGTTCTAAGCCCTGACTGAACGCAGCAGGGTGGTGTGCTGGATCCATATCAGCTAATACCAAACCGTGGGCAGCAAATACATCACGCGGCAACCAACAAACGCCACGCGCCCGATCATCCCAAGTATCTTTAAGAATATTGGTCATTTGCAAGCCCTGACCAAATTCAACTGCCAATGGCATGAGTACAGCCCGCTGGCGGGCAATCGCGGACGAATAATCACAGAATAAGCGGGTCAACATCTCACCGACCACGCCGGCCACATGGTAGCAATAGCGATCCAGATGGGCGCAATCATTCAATCCGGCCACGCTACCTGCAGCTTGGAACTCCATCATGCCCTCGGCCATCACCTCGACACAATGACTGAGTGCAGCGCGCTGCTCAGCATTAAAACGATGGGTCATGGCAATGACTTGCGGCGTCTGCCGGATCAGCTCATGCTCAGCAGCCAGGGTATGAGCCGAGAGCTGCGTCGCCAGACCCTCAGCAAACGGCTGTACCGCCGCCTGCCCTTGCAGCGCAGCGACAAATTGCCGGCAGAAATACTGCTTATCGGCTGCACTCAGGGTCGGCTCGTCTTCGATGGTATCGACAATTCGACACAGTAAATAAGCATTACCCACCACGAGACCAAGTGGCTCAGGGAGTTGGGGGATTGTCAGGGCAAACGTGCGTGACACGCCCTGTAACAACTCATCTTGCAGCAACTGACCAGCAGTCGATACGCTGGTATCGGCTGTTACAGAAACAGAGGACTGAGTAGGTAAAGTCACAGTTCGGTTTAGCGCTGCAAAGCTATACGGTGAGTAACCTATCATAAAAAAGCCCCGCCGAAGCGGGGCTTTTTAGAACTGCAGGCATTTTACAGCGTGCGAATTTGGGTCGCCTGCATACCTTTCGGACTGCGGGTCGCTATAAACTCGACTTTCTGACCTTCTTTCAGGGTCTTAAAACCACCGCCCTGAATTTCCTTGAAATGTGCGAATAGATCTTCGCCACCATCGGAGGGAGAGATGAAACCGAAGCCTTTAGCTTCGTTGAACCATTTTACGGTACCAGTAGTGCTCACTTTGATGCTTTAGCCTTTGAAACTTTGTAGAGAATATAGTGCGAGACGAGTTATAATCACAACCCCGCTACCACCTTAATAACCGATCGTTGCCGAGCGGTTAGGTTAGCATTTCAGCCTCGGTCACATTAAATGCCATAGGTTGAGACGCTAGCACTCATGTTAACGCCATCATCAGTAGTCTGTCAATCAATCCATGCAATGCGTAGAAAATTAGTTGTCCCGGAAACGCCAAATGGCATACCTGCCGCAATGACCAAGGGCTGACCACGGCGGGCAAAACCATTGTCTAAAGCGACCTTAGAAGCTTCTTTCACGACATGTGAAACTTTAGTGATCTCTTTACCAATTACAGAGTGCACCCCCCAGACCAAGGTCAGAAAACGTGCGGTTTGCTGGTTTGGGGTAATGCTGATCAACGGTGAATCAGGCCGTTCGCGCACAGCCCGCAGGGTGGAATAACCCGAATGGGTGTAAGTCACCGTGACGGCAATCGGCAAAATTTGCGTCACATTGCGCAACGCGACACAAATCGCATCGGCATTGGTGGCTTCCGGCACTGGGGCAGCCGCATCAATCACTTCACGATAGTGGGGATCGTGCTCCACTTGAGCAATAATATTGTCCATGAACGTGACAGCGGCAATGGGGTATTTACCCACAGCAGTTTCCGCAGACAACATCACAGCATCGGCACCGTCATAAACGGCGGTTGCGACATCGGAAGCCTCAGCGCGGGTCGGTGTCGGCGAGGTAATCATTGACTCTAACATCTGGGTGGCAACAACAACAGGCCGCCCTGCTTTACGACATACCCGTAAAATTCGCTTCTGAATGCTCGGCACCTGCTCAGGCGGCAATTCGACACCTAGATCGCCACGAGCCACCATGATAGCGTCTGCCCGCTCGACAATCGCATCCAGGTTGTGAATTGCCGAAGGTTTTTCAAGCTTGGCCATCAACTTGATCCGTGATCCGACCCGCTCACGCAGTTCGTCAATATCACCCGGCTGTTGCACGAACGACAGGGCGATCCAGTCCACCCCCTGCTGCAATCCAACCTCCAGATCCGCATGATCTTTAGCGGTAAGCGGCGACGTTTGAATAATCACACCTGGCACATTGACGCCTTTATAGTCTGATAAGTAACCGCCGACGATCACTTCGGTATCGGCAAAATCCGGGGCTGAGCGAATCACCTTTAAGTGGATATTACCGTCATTAAGCAGTAAATCGGCACCAATCTCAAGCGCATCCAAGATTTCCGGATGGGGTAACTGCACTCGCGAGGCACTTCCCGGCTCGGTACTAAGATCCAAACGGAAACGGTCTCCCGGAATCAACGGTATCGGGCCGGAGGCGAATGAACCGATACGAAATTTCGGTCCTTGCAAGTCAAGCAGAATACCAATAGGTCGTTGAATCTGTTGCTCTAATTCGCGGATAACAGCAATATTCTGAGTGTGATGAGCATGGCTGCCGTGACTTAGATTAAGCCGGAACACATCGGCACCCGCTTTGAAAAGGGCATGAACCATATCGGGATCGGCACTGGCCGGCCCCAGCGTGGCGATAATTTTTGCATTACGGTGGCGACGCATCACAACCCTCTTTTATAACTCACAGTATTAAAAAGGCATGGGAATGCCGCTGACCGCGTATGCGGGCAGGACAGTAGTATAAACACATTCGGCTGTAGGGCACGGCAAAACACTGTAAATTCATGGTAGAATAGAGACGAGACCAAAGTAGGAGCATCCAGCGTGAACTCTATTGACTTTGACCCCCGCTTTGTCAGCCGTCTCACCCGCCGTACCTTGGCATTGATTCTGGCGGGCGGACGCGGATCGCGATTGCATGAACTCACTGATTGGCGTGCAAAGCCTGCGGTACAATTTGGCGGTAAGTTTCGTATTATCGACTTTCCATTGTCTAATTGCATGAACTCCGGCATTCGCCGAATTGGTGTACTGACCCAGTATAAAGCCCATTCACTGATTCGTCACTTAGTGCAGGGATGGAGCCATTTCAATAATAGCGCGCTCAACGAATTCGTTGATATTTTGCCGGCCAGCCAGCGAACCGGCGACGAATGGTATGCCGGAACAGCCGATGCGATCTATCAAAACCTGGACATCATCCGTACCCACAAGCCCGACTTCGTGCTGGTGCTTTCCGGTGATCATATTTACAAGATGGACTACGGCCCGATGCTGGCTTATCACGTCGCCAGCGGTGCCGATATGACCGTCTCCTGCATGGAAGTTCCTCTCGCTGAAGCCGCTGAGGCATTCGGCGTCATGATCGCCGATTCCGACAGCCGCGTCACGGGTTTCCAGGAAAAACCCGCTGAACCCGTACCTCTACCCGATCAGCCCGACCTGTGCCTTGCATCCATGGGCAACTATGTATTCAACACCGACTTTCTGTATGAACAGCTCATCCGCGACCACAAAGAACCGGGTTCGGCGCACGATTTTGGCAAAAATATCATCCCCCGGATTATCGCCGAACATCGCGTTTATGCTTATCCGTTTCGCGATACAAAAACTAATAACCGGGCCTATTGGCGGGATGTCGGTACTTTAGATGCTTTCTGGGAAGCCAATATGGAGCTGGTCTCTGTGTCACCAGAATTAAATCTGTATGACAGTGACTGGCCGATTCTTACCGATCAGGCGCAATTGCCACCCGCCAAGTTTGTTTTTGACAGTGATGAGCGCCGCGGTATGGCGGTCGACTCGATGGTCTCCGGCGGTTGCCTGATCTCCGGTGCCCGCCTCAAACATTCACTGCTGTTTTCCAATGTGACCGTCAATTCTTATTCAGTAGTCGAAGATACGGTGGTGCTGCCGGATGTCGATATTGGACGCCATTGCCGGATTAAACGCACCATTATCGACCGCGGTTGCCAAATTCCCGAAGGCATGGTGATCGGCCATAACTTAGAAGACGATCGCCAGCGGGGTTTTCGCATCACATCTAACGGCATTGTGCTGGTTACCCCTAAAATGCTCGGTCAAACCGAGCTCGCGGCCGGTTAGATCTTAGATCGCATTCAACCGCGCCGCAAGCTACGCAGTTCCATGCGTAGCTTTTCATCGCCATCACGCTGTTGGATCACCCTGACTGGCAAGTAATCGTGGTCACTGGCAAACCAGAAGGTGACGGCACGACTGCTGCCCGGCCGCTGGCGAAACACGCGAATGGTGTTGACCATGCCCAAAGCAGTATCTAGACGCTCAACACCTTGATATTCAACCCGGTAAGTTCTGATGCGTGTATCATCAAGCAACTGATATTCTTCGAAACGGCGTTGATTTTTCAAATCCCACATGGCCTGAAGATAAGTACTCAAGGGATCAAGCACACGCGGTGCCAGCTGCAGATCAGCCTGCTCGCCATTATGTTCAGCATGGATTCTACCTGCTGACCAGTCAAAGCGGTATTCTGTTCGATCTTCCCGACTGCCACCAGTGCGCCGGTAACGGTAATGCAACGGCTCGACATGCTCACCGATACGCCCTTCGACCTGTTCAGTAATCTCATCGCGCAGAATCAACCGGGCCAAACCGGTAGCACGCAGTTGCGATTCCATTTGATAGAACCCCTCACCCACACTGCGCAACACAATCGTACCCTCGCCCGCCGGTACCCCCTTGGCATACACTCGGTATTGGGCCTCAAAAGGCGCTATAGGCAGTTCAGCCACAGTGACCTGAGCAATTAACAAGCTTAATACAATCGCGATTTTTCGCATGACGACTCCCCAAAATCAAGCTCAACAGGTTGCTGCAAGGGAGTACCGTCCAAGCAGACCTGCTGATTATGCAAACGGACGCGACCAGCAGCAAACCAACCGATCACGGCAGGATAAAGCTGGTGCTCTTGGGTCAGTACCCGAGCGGCCAGGCGCTCAGGATCGTCATCGGGCAATACCCTGATCTTAGTACAAGCAATAACCGGCCCCCCATCCAGTTCAGGCGTGACAAAGTGAACACTGACCCCGTGTTCAGTCTCACCGGCCTCGATGACGCGGGCATGGGTATTTAAGCCGCGATAAGCAGGCAATAATGAGGGGTGAATGTTCAACAGCCGCCCATGATACTGGTTGACGAAATCCGCGCCGAGGATACGCATAAACCCAGCGAGAATGACTATATCGGGGGCAAATGGCTCTATAGCCCGGTGCAGTGCCGAGTCAAAGTGCCTACGATCAGGGTAATCGCGGTGGTTAACCACCTGGATCGCGATACCCGCTTGGCTGGCATGTTGCAAGCCCGCTGCAGTCGGATTGTTGCTAATCACGGCCGCTACCTCGGCAGGAAGCTGCCTTGTATTAATCGCATCCATCACCGCTTGCAGATTACTGCCACGACCCGAGATCAGTGCAACCAGGCGGATCATCAGCGCCACACCACTCGCGGCGTCGTCCGCGCCCCGTCAATCAGTTCAATATGCCCGATCAACCAGGCCGTTTCACCGTTTGCACGCAGAGTGGACAGAGCCGTTTCAACCGCTGCGGCTGAAATACACACCACCATGCCAATACCGCAGTTAAACGTACGCAACATTTCGGCATCGGTAATGGCACCGTGCTGCTGGATCCAATCGAATACCGGCGGACGTGGCCAAGCCTCAGGGTTAATGACCGCTTGGGTGGTCTGCGGCAATACACGGGGCAGGTTTTCAGTCAAGCCACCACCCGTAATATGGGCCAGGGCGTGAATCTCGACCTGCTGGCTCAATTGCAGCAAGGACTGCACGTAAATGCGTGTGGGTGCCAACAAGGCCTCACCCAGCGTTACCCTCGCCAAGGGGGTCGCTAAGCTGGCCTCACTACAGTCTAATATTTTACGAATCAGTGAATAGCCATTGGAATGTGGTCCTGATGAGGCTAAACCGATCAAGCAATCACCCGGCCGGACGTTATCGGCGGTGATAATAGCGTCTTTCTCAACCACACCGACACAGAAACCAGCCAGATCATAATCCTCACCGGCATACAGGCCGGGCATTTCAGCGGTTTCCCCACCGATCAAAGCGCAGCCGGCGATTTCACAACCGCGGGCAATACCTTCAATAACCACTGCGGCCTGCACGGTATCGAGCCGACCTGTAGCATAATAATCAAGGAAAAACAAAGGCTCGGCACCGGTGACGATGACATCGTTAACACACATGGCCACCAGATCAATGCCGATGGTGTCATGGTGCTGGAGCTGTTGTGCCAGCTTGAGTTTAGTCCCTACGCCGTCGGTTCCGGCCACCAACACCGGCTGGCGATAACGCCCTACAGGCAGTTCAAACAATCCGCCGAATCCACCCAGGCCGCCCAGCACTTCAGGGCGCAAAGTACGACGCACAGCCGGTTTGATACGCTCAACCAGTGCATTGCCAGCATCGATATCAACGCCGGCATCACGATAGCTTAATGGGGGATCAGGATTGACGGACATAAGGTACCATCACGTTTGTCCTAGACATTGCAAGCAAGGTGAGTCTATAAACAGATTGAGATACAGGATGCGAATACGCTGCCCCCGGACAGTGAGGCCACTCGACCGCAAGACCAGACCTCAACCTCAATTGCCAATCGAGAACATGGATTCAAGATCGTGGCGGGAGAAACTCTGAAAAGCCAACAGAGTTTCAGTGTGTTCAATAGTATCCAGAGCCGCCAACTGGCGCGTGACGGCATCCGCCATGCGGTCATTGTCAGCTACGCGCAGAATCGCGACTAAATCAAAGCGACCACCCACCGAGTACACCTCGGCAACACCCGGCAACTCAGCTAACTCAGCCGCAGTGACTTGCACCTGACCACGGCGAATATTCATCAAGACAATAGCGGTGACCATCTCAACAGTTCCTCTTGCGTGAGTATGCAACACGACTTAAACACGGGTTCAACGCACCATGGCGATGAGCAAAATGACGAATAACACCACCAGCCCAATGGGCAACAGGAAACCGGGCCAGTCTTTAGGCGCTTTACTGCTGGCTTCTAAAGTCGCTTTAAAGCCACCGCGAAACATGAAGAAAATCATGATTGCGATGACGCCCACCAACATAACGTTGAGCCAGCCCGGCGTGTCCATACTCACTCCTCCCAGCGTCGGAACACCAAGGTCGAATTGGTGCCACCAAAGCCAAAACTGTTAGACATGACGGTCTTTAAGTTCACGCCGTCCCGGCGCTCGCGCACAATAGGCATCAGAGCTGCTTCAGGATCAAGCTGTTCAATATTAGCCGAGGCGGCGATAAAACCGTCTTGCTGCATCAGCAGACAATAAATCGCCTCATGCACACCGGCCGCCCCCAAGGAATGACCTGTCAATGACTTGGTGGCACTAATGGGGGGAATATGATCACCGAATACCTCACGTACGGCAATGAGTTCTTGCACATCGCCTATAGGAGTGCTGGTACCATGAGTATTGAGATAATCAATCGGCGCCTCAACCGTGCTCATGGCCTGTTGCATGCAGCGTACCGCCCCTTCGCCAGAAGGCTGAACCATATCATGGCCGTCCGAAGTCGCCCCATAGCCAACCAACTCCGCGTAGATTCGCGCCCCACGACGACGGGCATGCTCGAGTTCTTCAAGTACGACCATGCCACCGCCGCCGGCGATGACAAAACCGTCACGATTGACATCATAAGGGCGTGAGGCGACTTCTGGGCGATCATTATATTTACTAGACAATGCTCCCATGGCATCAAACAGCATGGTGGTGCTCCAGTGCAACTCTTCTCCACCACCGGCGAACACCATGTCCTGCTTGTCCCACTGGATCA
>SKOM01000017.1 GCA_007120095.1 Candidatus Competibacteraceae bacterium
ACGCACATCTTAGCGCTTTCCTAGGAGGCAAGGTATTCTGTTTAGAATAAACCCAATTCGATCACCGTCAAGGCACGAATATCATCGGTGGGTTCCTGACCACGGAAAATACCAAAGAGCCCCTGAAAACCCGTCGCTGATCAGTTCCACTTTTGCACTCTATCCACGACTAAGAAGGAGAGCAGATGCAACTGAGCGACGGGCTACGATCTATTCTAAAAGTACATCTTGGTTGGGGCAAGAGCCGCCTGGATTGTTTTGTGGGGATGTTGCTGGCACTGTTGCGGCTCAAACAGATCAACCTGACGCAACTGTAACCGTTCACCCCCCCCCTTGCGAAACGGATGCCAATGCTCCTCACTACAGTACAAAACGAGAAGGGGTTTATGGTTAAGCGGTTGACCATCGAACAGGAATCCGAGCATCTGGAGGACGTCATGGGCGAACTCCGGGATCGCACGGTGGTGGGTATCGGAGCGGGCAACCCGCAACCACTGCGGGTCATCGAGCCGTTCGGCGGTTAGATACACGCTCACGCCAAACAACCGCCGTGGGGCGGGCAGCGCACGGCGTTGACCAATTGGGTAGGTAGCGCCCCAATCAGTAGGATGAGCAAAGTGCAGCAGGCCGGTTAACCAGTGGGTGATGTTGACCTTGATCCTATCGACCAGGGCACTACCCACCTGAGCATTATAGGGCCTTGTGGTGAGCTGCACGTTCCCGACCCGACGTTTGCGCTAAGCGTGAAATTGCGCAATCATGAAGTCTTTAAATGATCAGTGAACGAGTCCAATTTCATGCCTTGCCCGTTGTCCCCAAACACACCCTGGAGTCCAGCAAGCTGGCGTACCCGCCCAGTACAGCAAATGCCTGACTATACCGATCAGGCAGCCCTGAGTCACGCTGAACAGCAACTCAACCGTTTCCCCCCCTTGGTATTTGCCGGTGAAGCTCGGCGGTTACAGAAGTCATTAGCGGATGTAGCGGCGGGTAAAGCGTTTCTGTTACAGGGCGGCGACTGTGCCGAGAGTTTTGCGGAATTCAGCGCCGAAAATATCCGTGATACCTTGCGCCTGTTATTACAGATGGCGGTGATTTTAACCTTTGGGGCATCCTATCCGGTGGTGAAAGTCGGACGTTTGGCGGGACAGTTTGCCAAGCCGCGTTCGGCGGATATGGAGCACCAGACCGGCCAGGAATTACCGAGTTATCGCGGCGATATTATTAATGGCCTGGAGTTTGATACCGCGCTGCGCCAGCCCGATCCGCAACGCATGGTGAATGCCTATGCCCAGTCCTCGGCGACGCTGAACTTATTGCGGGCCTTTGCTCAAGGCGGTTATGCCGATCTGCACCAGGTTCATCGCTGGACTTTGGACTTTGTCAGTGCTACCCCCCAAGCTGAGCGCTATCGTGCCTTAGCGGATCGGCTCACCGAAACCCTGGCTTTCATGAAAGCCTGCGGTTTAACATCAGACACGATACCGCAGATTCGCGAAACCGAACTATTCACCTCACACGAGGCGCTGTTACTGCCCTATGAGCAAGCCCTGACGCGGATTGATTCCATCAGCGGCGACTGGTACGACTGTTCGGCCCATATGCTGTGGATCGGAGATCGAACCCGCGATCTCGATGGAGCGCATATTGAATTCGCTCGTGGCATCCATAACCCTCTGGGTCTGAAGTGCGGACCCTCAATGACCCCAGACACTTTGTTGCCGCTGATTGACGTGCTCAATCCGCACAACACGCCGGGTCGTTTGACGCTGATTATCCGTATGGGCGCGGGACAAGTCGCTGAGGGATTACCGGCGTTAATTCGTGCCGTACAGCGTGAAGGCCGGACGGTGGTGTGGTCCTGTGATCCCATGCATGGCAATACGGTTAAATCAACGAGTGGTTACAAAACCCGACCCTTTGAGCGGATATTGCAAGAAGTACGCGAGTTTTTCGCGGTACACTCGGCTGAGGGCAGCTATGCGGGCGGGATCCATATTGAAATGACTGGCCAGAATGTCACCGAGTGTACCGGCGGAGTACAGGCGATCACCGATGACAGCCTAGCCGATCGGTATCATACACACTGCGATCCGCGACTCAATGCCTCGCAGGGTCTGGAGCTGGCCTTTTTGTTGGCCGAAGAGCTCAAGCGGGAGTGGGTAGCCAACAATAGCGGGCGTGTGTGAGTCATCGCTCCGCCTGCTGTTTATTGAGACCGATCCATTTCGTCATAACCGACAGCTTGGTTATACTGGCTCTAATTATTAGAAACGCACAAGAGCAGTTTTGTGGAAACCACATCAGCCATTTTGTTACACCATTATATCGGCGGCCAAGCCGTTACCGGTCGCAGTGAGCGCCATGGTGCGGTTTATAATCCCGCCACTGGCGAGATTAGCGCGCAAGTCCCGCTGGCTGACGCTGAAGAAACCCGCACGGCCATCGCTGCGGCCCAGGCGGCATTTTCCGGTTCAAGAGTGGCAGCGAGTAATACCTTTATTAGCGTCGGATGATGGCTAAACCCCGCGTTATTGTTGGTCTTTCTGGTGGCGTCGATTCCTCGGTGGCCGCCCTGTTATTACTCCAGCAGGGCTACGAGGTGCATGGCGTGTTCATGAAAAACTGGGAGGACGATTTTGAGGCCGGTTACTGCGCCGCCAACGAGGATTTAAGCGATGCTGAAGATGTGGCCGAAACGCTGGGTATTCCCCTGCATCGAGTCAATTTCGCTGAAGAATACCGTCAGCGGGTGTTTGCCCATTTTCTCGCCGAATACCGCTGTGGACGCACACCCAATCCGGATATTCTCTGCAATAGCGAGATTAAATTCCGGGCGTTTCTCGATCATGCCCGCCGACTCGGCGCGGATCATATCGCCACTGGCCACTACGCCCGCTTAGCGCATAACGGCATAACGCAACTGCTCAAAGGCGTGGATCGCGGTAAAGATCAAAGCTATTTTCTCCATACTTTAACTCAAGAACAATTGCGCGACGCCCTGTTCCCCCTTGGTGAATTACCGAAAGCCGAGGTACGCCGCTTGGCGCGGGAGCATGATCTGGTCACCTACGACAAAAAAGACAGCACCGGGATCTGTTTCATCGGCGAGCGTGATTTCCGCGCTTTTTTGCACCAGTATTTACCGACCCAGGCCGGGCCGATGCAAACCCCGGAGGGTGTGGTAGTCGGGCAGCATCAGGGTTTGGCCTTTTATACCTTAGGGCAGCGGCATGGCCTGGGCATTGGTGGCCGCCGTGGCAACTCCGGTCAACCGTGGTATGTGGCGGATAAAGACATGGCCCGCAATACACTGATCGTGGTGCAAGGTGATCACCCTTTGCTGTACCATCGGTTTCTGCGCACCTCACAACTGCACTGGATCAGCGGCACGCCCCCAGAGGATGCCACTCCATTAATGGCCAAAACCCGCTACCGTCAGGCAGATCAAGCTTGTACACTGCGGCGGCAGGCTAGCGGCTATGAAGTCAAATTTTTTCAACCGCAACGTGCCGTCACGCCGGGACAGTCGGTGGTGTTTTACGCCGCTGAGCACTGCCTGGGGGGCGGTATTATTGATGCAGCCTGGAATTAAACTATGCCTAACACCGATAGGGATCGCACTATTGCTTTCGCCGGTATGTTCCAAGCCACCGCGCTGGTTCGTGACATCGCCCATGAAGGGCAGTGCGATAACCAGGATTTTACCGCCTGCATTGACAGCCTGTTCCAAACCACTGTCCAGGACAGCGAGCAGATTTACGGCGGGTTGGCGCGGCTGCGCCGAGGTTTGAATCTGGTGCGCAAACAGCTCAGCGAACACCAAGACCCGGAGTTAACCCGTTATGTGGTCATTCTCATGGCGCTGGAACGCAAGCTCGCCCGCCAACCCAAGCTGTTGCAAACCCTCGGCGATGGCATCCAAACCACCCGACAACGGTTGGATCATTTCTCACTGACTCACGACAATATTATTGCCGGTTTAGCCGATTTATATGCGGAAACCGTCAGCACTCTACGCCCGCGTATTATGGTCAATGGCCACTACCAACACCTGAGTCAATCCGGTAACGCCAATCGGATTCGCGCGCTCTTGCTGGCGGGCATTCGTGCTGCTGTGCTCTGGCATCAAAGCGGCGGCGGGCGTTTCAAACTGCTGTTTGGCCGCAAACGCTTGTTAGCCACAGCGCAACAGTTGCTGACAGAAATCGCTGAAAAACCGAATTTGCATATTGTGCGGTGAGATGACGCTATTACTGGCCACCTGATGGGTTGTCCAGTTTAAGCGGGTGTAATAGTGGCACTGTCGCCCATAACCCGGCACCGAACCGAGGTACTGTTAGTGTTTTGCTGCGAATACTATCCGGTTACGCCCAGTTTGCTTAGCCTGATAAAGCGCCGCATCGGCACGCGCCATCAATACATCGCCAGTTTCACCGGGGCGTCGGTAGGCCACACCCAGCGAGGCCGTCAGGGTCAACTCACGTACCGAGAGCGTAGCGCCCGCCGCAATGATCGCCTGACGCAGACGGTTTGCCGTATTGGCCACGGCGTTGTGGCGAGTTTCATCCAGCAGCAAAGCGAACTCCTCGCCGCCGATGCGGGCGACGACATCACTGGTACGCATTGCACGCTTTAAGGCTTGAGCAACCGCCACCAGTGCCCGGTCACCAAACGGATGGCCATAGGTATCGTTAATCGGCTTGAAGTGATCAATATCCAACAATAAGCCGGTAAAGCTGCGAGTATAGCGCTCAGCCTGGGCGACTTTCTCGGCGAGACGGCGATCAAAAGCGCGGCGATTGTCCAGACCGGTAAGCGGGTCGCTTAAAGCCATTTGTTCCAGACGCACATGGTTGATGACATTATCCAGACAAGTAGACATGATCACGGCCATACGCGCTAGGAAATCAGTGCTTTGATCCGGGGTAAACCGTTGGTCGTCCCCCCCCAGGGCATACCATCCGAGCTGCACCCTACCTCGCCGCAAAGGCATCAGGGCCACGGTTTGCGGTGGGCGACTCAGTGGAAACCATACGCGATGATAGGGTTGATAATCTCCCAGCGTTATGCGGTCAAACACGGTGCTAGGCAGACCGTCAGGCAAACCGATGGTCACCCCTTTTGGACAGTCACCGTTGTCCAGCAGCGCTGCGACTTCCACCGCCGGCGGGATCAGTAACAAACTCGCCGCGTGCAGCCCCAATGTTCTGGGCGTGGTCATCATCAAACATCGTAACAGCTCGCCTAAATGTGTACAGCCGAGTATCTCCAGCTCCAAATGCTGCAAGGCGCGCAAGGTTGCCTCATTACTGCGCAACTGTGACAAAAGGATATCAAGCTGCTGACGCAACCTGGCATTCTCGTTGCTAAGGTGCTGGCATTCCTGATCAGCTTTCATCACACGCTGGGCTGTAATGGGTCGGTGTGGTGCCCCGGAGAGGATTTGAACCTCTGACCTGACGCTTAGGAGGCATCCGCTCTATCCTACTGAGCTACCGGGGCTGTTGGGTTATGTTCATGCCCTCTCCCACTGGGGGAGAAGGCCATAAATGTTAACTAATCTTAACTAATCAGTCGATATTATTCCGGCATAAACACAGTGACAGTTTCCAGTTGACCGCCGCTGATCACCCAGTGTTCAAACGTACCGGCTACATCGCCATTTTCGTCAAATTCCTGCTCGCCTGCAGCACCGATATAGTTGACAGCCTCGCCGTTGGCAATGGCCTCCAAACCGGCGGCCAATTGACCGGGACGCACCGGGGTACCTGGGGCATTACTGACCTCACGGATGGCATCGCGAATCGCCGTACCGTCACTGGAACCGGCTTTAGCGGCCGCCAGAATCAAGATCGCAGCCGCATCATAGCTGGAATCAATAAACGGCAAAGGTGGCAGCTCACCATAGCGGGCTTCATAAAGCTCTTGGAAGGTAGCCGCTTCGTCGGTTTCCAAGGCTCGTGGAGCGGTACCAAATGCGCCTTCTAGGAACTGCGGCCCGATATTGGCAATCACGCTTTCGGCTTTCATGCCGTCAGTAAATATAAAGCGGTTGAAATAGCCTTCTTCCAAGGATTGACGCAGAATTGCGATGCCGCCGTCATCCGGATAGCCAATCAACAGCAATACATCGGCACCACCACGAGCAACCGTGGATAATTCACCGCGATACGATGAGCGGTTAGGTTCAAACGCCGCCGAGCGAGTGACTTCCCCGGCAAATGCCTCGGTAAAACTCTTGGCCAGGCCGTCACCATAATCGTTGTTTACATAGAGAATAGCTACTCGATCAACGCCTTGTCCGGCAACGACCTGCGCCAATGCTACCCCCTGGAAGGCATCGGAGGGGATAGTACGAAACAGGAAGTCATCATCATCTAAGGTGGTAATGGTCGGTGCGGTGGAAGCCGGTGAGATTTGGGGAATACGATTCGGTTTGGCGACGCTTTGGGCCACCGGGATCGTGTTACCGGACGATAATGCGCCCACCAGCCCATGCACGCCTTCGATGGAAACCAATCGATTGGCCGCATCGATTGCCGGTTGGGCGCGGGTCTGGGTATCGGCCACCAGCAGCTCAATATTCCCCTCAAGTACGCCGCCTGCCTCGTTGGCTTCATCCACCGCCATACGTACACCATTCAGGCAATTCTCACCATAAGCCTGCAAACCACCCGTCAACGGCATGAGAGCGCCGAGCTTCAAGCCTTGAGCGGTCGCTGAACTCGCCACCAGCATGCCTGCCACAACGGCCGAAGCCAGCAAAGTATTTCTATAAGACATAGAATTATTCTCCTCACAAGTCACATCAATCAGAAATTGCTATTTTACCGATTATCAGACGCAAGTTAACGCGTTTATGGCAATATAGTGCCCACAGCCTTTAACCGCAAGCGGATGTGCTCCACAAAGCGGGTGATGGCGCTATAGCCCTGCTGCACCAATATGCCTACAATGGCGGTTTTGATTTGACAGCCTCTTGACCTAGCCTAACGGCAGGTGATGCTTGTGGAGAAACATAATGAACCGATTATTTATATTAATACCGTTGTTATTATTGCTCACAGGCTGCCAGAGCATCGGCAATCTATGGCCGAAGCGCTCGGTACCAGCCGATACAGCGGTTGATGTAGCAGCGCTAGCCGATTTTAACCTTCCTAATCAAACTTTTGCCAATGAGACGCAGGATTATGGCACCCCACCGGTATCGTCACTGGTGCCCCCCAACTACCGTGCTCCGACCCCGGTGACACTCGCAGGCGGAGTGCTGATCGCGACCCCTGCATTGCATATCCGTTTGACCTCAAATGATCGCCCGCTGGTTATTAACACCTTACCTGGCCCCAATCCACCAATGATTCCCGGCTCGATCTGGCTAAGTGGTGCGGGCCAGAACGGTAATTTCAACGACGCCGTGCAGACCCGGTTACAAAACCACCTCGAAACCCTGACCCAGGGTGATAAAAACCGTATGTTGGTGTTTTACGCCAACGACCATGAGGACTGGTCGGCTTACAATGCCGCGTTGCGCGCGGTGAACATGCGCTACCCCAATGTGCGCTGGTATCGGGGCGGACTCACCGCCTGGCATGCCGCCAGTCTACCCAGCAGCAACAGCCCCGCTGATTTGTGGTGAGCCGCGAGACTTGTTAAGCGTTCGAGCGCTGGGCTAAGCGGCGCAGTAGACCCCATAAGCCCAGCGCCACCGCCCAAGCACTGACCCACCAGAGCGCCCCGATGGCGATGAACACATCGGGGGCTTTGAGCAAAGTGGTCATCAGTGAATCCTGATAGTAAAAAAACCAAGGATTTTCGGGTGGGAACACCCACTCATGCCAAACGTAAAACAGGTGAACCGGCCCCATGACGCCCACAACCACGCCCAGTAGCGCCATAGCCAGTACACTGCCCAGCACAAAATAGCGCAGGGGCGGGGGGGCGCGCCTGCGCCATAACAGCACAGCACTCCACAGCAACCATCCGCCTGCCGCTAAGCCGGCCAGCGGCAGCACTCGCTGCACTAACTCGGCGACATCGTATAAATGCCGCCGCTCAGGGTCGGTCAGCAACGTCCCCAGAGGCTGTCCGGCAGGATCGTAATAGCGCAGCTCGGCCAGACCCTGCCCCCGGGCGTGAATGGCGGTATTCAGCGCCGCAAACAAGCGCTGATGTTCAGCTCGATCAGTGCGTTCAAAATGCTGTCGATGGCGGTTCTGCGGCGCGTACCGGGCAATATGCTGATCAATCGCCAACCCGCTGTACCACACTGGATACAGAAAATTAACCTGCGCCAGCAACCACCACGTCACCAGTAAGCCGGTCACGATGCTGAGTAGACCGTAACCGATCCAGTAGGCTAAAGGATTTAATTTGGCCATTTTCAATCCGTGAGCGTATTACTACACTTGTGGTCATTTGTTGTAATGGAAAGTATAGGAGGCATTATGACCACATCGACTTCGATTCGTATCAACCAGAAACTCTACGAGCAAGCACGTAGCCAAGCATTGGCCGAACATCGAACCATTGCCGGTCAGATCGAATACTGGGCCAAGGTTGGTCGTGCTGCCCTAGACAACCCGGATCTGCCGGTCAGCTTCATTGCCGAATCCTTGGCATCGATGGCTGAACCCCGTGATGAGGCCGAGCCTTTCGTGCCCACAAGCTGTCGGCAATGAGTTACAGGCTACAGCAAACTCGACGCTTCGCTCGTGCCTACAAAAAGCTGCATGATAATATCGCCGTCGATGTCGATGTCGATG
>SKOM01000127.1 GCA_007120095.1 Candidatus Competibacteraceae bacterium
GAAATGATCGACCCAGGCGCTGATGGTGTATTCGTAGCGTCCCAGTACCGGGACGCTAAAAGCACCGCGCCAGCGGTCATTGCCCAAAGGGGTCATGGCTTGCTCCTGCCACTCGGCCGCACCCTCTTGACGGTAACGCAGCACCACGGCCAGCGTATCGTGTCCATCGCAAAAGGCGTCGCATTCAACCACGACTTGCTCGCCGATGACGCGCTTGATGGCGTACTGGCCACTATCGATTTCCGGTTTAACTCCCTCGATCACCGCGCGGCAGCAGCCGTCTACGCCTGTCGTTACTGACATATACAGTCCTCATTGTGATTGGTAGGCAGTGGTGGTTTATTGTTGTTGGCCAGGGTTGATTTTGCAAGGTTGCACCATCGAGCGACAGAGCTATGGGCTTGTCGTTGTGTTACAAAAATATTAAACAGCCAGTGTTCACATTGACGCAACGCCAGGTTAGGCATGATACTCGACTTACAATAAATCTAAACGTTACCCTAAAACAAAAAGAGCGCTTCATGACCACTAGCGAGAGTAAAGAGGAGAGGTGCGCTATGGCTAACCACAAATCCATCAATATCACACGTCCGCTGGATCTATCGCACGAAGAACGCAATGTAGGTCCACAACGTATGCAACGCCCCATCTACGTTGATTTACTCCCCACCTGCAACAATGCCTGCCCGGCCGGCGAAAATATCCAGGCCTGGCTGGCTCATGCCCAGGCGGGCGATTTGGAACAAGCATGGCTGGTTTTAACCCAGGACAACCCCATGCCGAGTGTCCATGGACGGGTGTGTTATCACCCCTGTGAGAATGCCTGTAATCGCGACAAACTGGATTCTGCGGTCAGCATTCACGCCGTTGAGCGTTTTCTCGGCGATCTGGCCATTGAGCAGGATTGGCAGTTCAAAATAACCGCGCCCGCCAGCGGCAAACGCATACTGATCGTCGGTGCCGGGCCCAGCGGTTTATCGGCCGCCTACCATTTAGCCCGCATGGGGCACAGTGTGGAAATCCACGAAGCCGGCCCGCTGGCCGGAGGGATGATGCATTTTGGCATCCCGGCCTATCGTTTGCCGCGCGATATATTGGAGGCGGAAATCCGGCGCATTGAGACTATGGGCGTTAAATTCGTGCTCAACCATCGGGTGGATGATGTGCTGGCGGAACAGGCAGAGGGGCAGTTTGACGCTGTATTCGTCGCCGTTGGCGCTCATATCAGCCGCCGTACTGAAATTCCGGCCCGTGACGCCGGCAAGATGCTCGATGCCATCAGTTTCCTTAAAGATGTGGAAACCGGCAACGCGCCGCAACTCGGTCGCCGCGTTGCCATTTATGGTGGCGGTAATACCGCCATGGACACCGCTCGGGTGGCTAAGCGTCTGGGGTATGAACCGCTGATTATTTATCGTCGGGATCGTGGCCATATGCCTGCCCATGATTTTGAGGCCGACGAAGCCCTGCAGGAAGACGTCAAAATCCACTGGCTGCGCACGATTAAACAGGTTGAAGATACGACCTTTACGGTAGAAGTGATGGCTTTGGATGATAACGGTCGTCCGCAGCCCACCGGCCAGTTGGAAACCCTGGAGGCCGATGCGCTGATTATGGCTTTAGGCCAGGATGTGGATACGAGTTTCCTTAACAAAGTGCCCGGAGTCAAATTTGTCAACGGGGTGACCGTAGTCGATCAGCAGATGATGACCGGTTATCCCGGCTTGTTCGCCGGTGGGGATATGGTGCCCTCCGAGCGCACGGTGACTATCGGCGTCGGTCATGGCAAAAAAGCGGCGCGCCATATCGATGCCTGGTTGCGCGGCGAGACCTATGTCAAACCGCCTAAACACAGTTTAGCCACCTTCGATAAATTGAATGTCTGGTATTACACCGACGCCGCGCAACGCCCCCAGGGCCATCTGGACTTGAAACAGCGGATCAGTGGCTTTGAGGAAGTCGTGTCGGGGTTAAGCGCTAAAGACGCCGTGTATGAGGCGAAACGCTGTTTATCCTGCGGTAACTGCTATGAGTGTGACGGCTGCTACGGGGCCTGTCCGGAAGATGCCGTGATTAAATTAGGACCCGGTAAACGTTACCGCTTTGACTACAGCTTATGCACCGGTTGTGCCGTATGCTTTGAGCAATGTCCCTGCCATGCCATTGAAATGATACCTGAGCCGCAACAGGCTGATTCTAAATAACATAAGGCGGATAACGCCGCCCTCCAGGGAACAGGAGCTAACCATTACAGGTTATTGGAGGAAATTGTCATGACCGAATCGCAAGTTACCATGATCGACGGCAACGAGGCCGCCGCTTACGTCGCCTACCGGGTCAACGAAGTCTGTACTATTTATCCCATCACTCCGTCCTCAACTATGGCTGAATTAGCTGACCAATGGGCTTCGGAGGGAGTTAAAAATATCTGGGGCGCGGTGCCACTGGTGATGGAAATGCAAAGCGAAGGCGGTGCGGCAGGTGCCGCACACGGTGCCCTGCAAACCGGCGCATTGACCACGACGTTCACCGCGTCTCAGGGATTGATGCTGATGATCCCCAATATGTACAAAATCGCCGGGGAACTGACATCGGCCGTATTCCACGTCGCCGCCCGTTCTTTGGCTACCCAGGGCTTGTCCATCTTTGGTGATCATCAGGATGTGATGGCGGTGCGGGCCACAGGGTTTTGTCTGCTGGCGTCGAACTCGGTGCAGGAAGCCCATGATATGGCGCTGATCGCCCAAGCGGCCACCTTGGAGTCACGGGTGCCGTTTATTCACTTTTTCGACGGGTTCCGCACCTCGCATGAAGTCAATAAGCTCACCCTGCTGAGCGATGCTGAAATCCGCGCCATGATTGACGATGATCTGGTATTGGCGCACCGTTACCGGGCGCTGAATCCCGATAATCCGTTTATTCGCGGCACGGCGCAAAACCCTGATACCTATTTTCAAAGTCGTGAAACCGTCAACCCGTTTTACGCCAAGGTGCCCGATATTGTGCAAGGCGTTATGGATCGGTTTGCCGATCTGACTGGGCGGCGTTATCAGTTATGTGAGTATTCTGGGGATCCCGAGGCCGAGCGTGTGGTGGTCTTGATGGGCTCGGGTGCCGAAACCGCCTGCCAAACCGCTGAATACCTCAATGCTCAAGGTCAAAAGCTTGGTGTGCTCAAGGTGCGGTTGTGTCAACCACTATCGGCACGTCATCTGCTGGCTCAATTGCCGGCCAGTGTGCGTTCTATTGCGGTGCTGGAGCGCACCAAGGAGCCAGGGGCCAGCGGTGAGCCGCTGTATCTGGACATTGTTAATACCCTGGTCGAAGCCCAGGTGGCCGAGGCGCTGCCGATGGAGCGCTTGCCAAGGATTATCGGCGGGCGCTACGGACTGTCATCCAAAGAGTTCACGCCGGCGATGTGCAAAGCGGTATTCGATGAACTGGCCAAGGCTCAGCCTAAAAACCATTTTACGGTTGGTATCACCGATGATGTCACCCACACCAGTCTTGAGGTGGATTCCAGTTTTATGATCGAATCCGAGCGCGCCGTGCGCGCCATGTTCTTCGGTCTGGGAGCAGACGGCACGGTAGGTGCCAATAAGAACTCGATTAAAATTATCGGTGACGATCCTGCGTTTTTCGCCCAGGGCTATTTTGTCTATGATTCGAAAAAATCCGGTTCGCAGACCATTTCCCATCTGCGTTTTGGCCCTGACCCCATCCATGCCCCTTATCTGGTGCAGTCGGCTAATTTTATCGGCTGTCATCAGTTCAACTTCCTCAACCGGGGCGACGTGCTGAACAACGCCGCGCCTGGAGCGGTGTTACTGCTCAACACCAGCCCCCACCAACCCCAGGAGGTCTGGGAGCATATTCCCCAGCCGGTGCAGGCGGAGATTATCGCCAAGCAGTTAAAAGTCTACGGGATTAATGCCGAGCAGGTGGCCCGCGATAATGGTATGGGCACGCGGATTAATATCATTATGCAGACCTGCTTCTTTGCCATCTCCGGGGTATTGCCACGCGATCAGGCCATTGAAAAAATCAAATACGCCATCGAGAAAACCTATGCGCGTAAAGGCCGCGAGGTGGTGAATAAAAATTTCCAGGCGGTTGATAATACCCTGGTCAATTTACATGAAATCGTGGTGCCCGCAACGGCGACCAGTACCACCCTGTTGCCGCCGACGGTGGCCGCCAACGCTCCGGACTTTGTCCGCAACGTCACCGCCATGATGATGGCCGGACGCGGCAATGAACTACCGGTCAGCGCTCTGCCGGTGGATGGCACCTATCCCAGTGCCACGACCCGCTGGGAAAAGCGCAACATCTCTAATTTTGTCCCCATCTGGGAACCCGACATTTGCATCCAATGCGGCAATTGCAGCTTGGTATGCCCGCATGGAGTGATCCGCTCCAAATTCTACGATCAGGCCGATCTGGCGCAAGCCCCGGCGGCGTTTAAAACTGCGCCGATTGATGCCCGTGGCATGCCCGATATTCGCTACACCTTACAGGTGTACCTCGAAGACTGTACCGGCTGCGGCTTATGTGTCGAGGTGTGCCCGGCTAAAAGCAAACAGCAGGTCGGACATAAAGCGATTAATATGGCACTGAAAGCGCCGGTTCTGGAGGCGGAAAAAGCCAATATCGGGTTTTTCGAAAGCCTTCCCGAGGTGGATCGCGGACGGGTCAATTTCTCAACAGTGCGCGGGGTGCAGTTTTTGCCGCCCCTGTTTGAGTTCTCGGGTGCCTGTGCCGGATGTGGTGAGACGCCCTATTTGAAACTACTCTCCCAGCTCTTTGGTGACCGCCTGCTGGTGGCCAATGCTACCGGTTGTTCTTCCATCTATGGCGGTAATCTGCCCACCACTCCCTGGGCGGTCAACAACGAAGGGCGTGGACCGGCGTGGTCGAACTCCTTATTTGAAGATAACGCCGAATTCGGTTTGGGTTTCCGCCTGACCGCTGATCAGCAATTGGCTTATGCTCAAGAGCTGTTACGCGCTTTGGCGGCCCGCATCGGTGCGGATTTAGTGGATGAGCTGCTCCAGGCTGAGCAGACGACCGAGATCGATATTCGCCACCAGCGCGCCCGGGTGGCGGTGCTTAAACAACGCCTGCACACCCTGGACGATCCCCGTGCCCGGCAGTTGCTGGCCATTGCCGATCAACTGGTACGCCGCAGCGTGTGGATTGTCGGCGGTGACGGTTGGGCCTACGACATCGGGTCTTCGGGGGTCGATCACGTTCTCGGCAGTGGCCGTGATATCAATATTCTGGTCATGGACACCGAAGTGTATTCCAACACGGGGGGGCAAATGTCGAAATCCACGCCGTTGGGGGCTGTGGCTAAATTTGCTGCGGCCGGCAAGCGGGTGGGCAAGAAAGACTTAGCCTTGCAGGCGATTTCCTACGGCAATGTCTATGTCGCCCGGGTAGCCTTGGGCGCGAATCCCCAGCAGACCCTGCTGGCATTCCGTGAAGCGGAGGCTTACCCGGGGCCATCACTGATTTTGGCCTATAGCCATTGCATTGCTCATGGTATCAATATGCAGCGTGGTCTGGATCAGCAACATCTGGCAGTGGAATGTGGGCATTGGCCGCTGGTGCGTTATAATCCAGCCGTGCGTGAATCAGACGAAAATCCGTTTGTCCTGGACTCGCCACGTCCGCGGATTCCATTGCAGGAATACGCTTATAATGAGGTGCGCTATAAAATCCTGGCTCACACCCACGCCAAAGAGGCGCAAGCCCTTATGGAACAAGGCCAGCAGGCGATTAATCAACGCTGGCAGGTCTACGAAGATATGGCAATGCGCACAGGCGAGGCGTTTCAACCGCAGTTTAAATAACGGTTCAGGCCGTTGCTGAACCATTCGACAACCGCCATAACTCCGGCAAGGGGCAGTAACAATGGATTTAACAACGACGTATATGGGGATACCACTCCAGCATCCCATCGTGGCTTCATCTTCGCCGCTGTCGAGCAGCGTGGCGAATATCCGGCGCATGGAGGATGCCGGAGCGGCGGCCGTGGTCATGTTCTCGCTGTTCGAGGAGCAGTTGCGGCATGAAAGCGCGGCACTGGAACATCTGATGACGGTCGGCACGGAGAGTTTTGCCGAATCGCTGAACTATTTTCCGGAAATCGATGATTATAGCGTCGGTCCCGACCACTATCTGGAGCTGCTGCGTGAAGCCAGTGAGGCGGTGGACATTCCCATCATCGGCAGTTTGAACGGCATCACGAATGACGGCTGGACTGAATATGCCCGATTGATGCAGCAGGCGGGAGCCCAAGGCATCGAGCTGAATATTTACTACATTCCTGCTGATTTAACCACCAGCGGGCGCGACATTGAGCAGCGCTATCTTAACATCGTCAAGGCGGTGAAGGCCTCGGTGACCGTGCCGGTGGCGGTTAAACTGAGTCCGTTTTTCAGTGCCATCGGGGCGATGGCCAAGGCGCTGGACGAGGCCGGGGCGGATGCGCTGGTGCTGTTTAACCGCTTTTATCAACCGGATTTTGACCTGGAGACTCTGGATGTTGCGCCTAATCTGCATCTGAGCAGTCCAGAGGAAATCCGCCTGCCCTTATTATGGATTGCGGTGTTGTATGGTCAGTTATCCGCCTCTTTAGGCGCTACCCGCGGCGTCGACACATCGACGGAAGTCGTGAAATACCTGATGGCCGGAGCCGATGCGGTGATGACCACCTCAGCCTTGCTCAAACACGGCATTGATCACCTGGGGATCTTACGTGACGGTTTGCAATCCTGGCTCGAAACCCACCGCTACGAATCCGTGCAACAGATGAAAGGCTCAATGAGCCAGCGCAATGTGGCTGACCCCACAGCCTTTGAACGTGCCAATTACATCAAAACCCTAGAAAGCTACAAGATGCAATACACCTGATCGATTTGAGCGCGTGCGTTGACGGCCTGCCTTAGACCTCTGTGTCTCAGGTAGGCTATAGCCCTCGTTACAAAACTGAGTATTACCCACACCGATCAGTTGTCATCATAAGCCAGCCAAGCTCTAGCGCTCAAAAAGGCAATCAGCGACAGCGGTGTGCAAATGGCCGTTGGTAGCCAGAAAGCTACGGCTGTTGAGATTCAATGACTGGCCGTTTAAGTCAGTCACCTGACCACCGGCCTCCTGGATAATTAAACTCAGCGCCGCCACATCCAGAATCGACACTTCCGATTCCACAACCACATCGAGGCTGCCATCCGCCAGCCGATGGCTGTGGTAAAAATCACCGTAACCGCGGACTCGATCACAGGCCGCAACCAGCCGGGCAAAACCGGCCGTGTGGTCACTTACCAAGGATTTGATATTGCCGAATGACAGCACGGCCTGAGTGAGTTCATGGATCGGACTGACGCGCAGCGGTTGCCCATTCAACCAGGCACCTTTACCGCGCTCGGCCCAGGCCAGCTCCTCAAACAGCGGCGCGTTGGAGACGCCAAGAATAATCTCACCGTGATGCAACAGTGCGATCTGAGTGGAAAAAAATGGATAATGGCGTACAAAGCTTTTAGTGCCGTCAATCGGATCGACTAACCATAGGTACTCGGCGTCCACCTGATCGTAGCCGCTTTCCTCGCCATAAAACCCATGATCGGGAAAGGCGTGGTGGATAATGTCTTTGATCACTTGTTCGGCTTCATGGTCGGCCAATGTGACGGGGGTGTGATCGGCTTTGAAATCGACCGCCAGGTGACTGCGATAATGTCGACGAATGACCGTTTCAGCCGCGCGGACGGCTTCACGGGCGACCTCAAGCGGGGAATGTATAACCATTAAAGATGATTAGCCTCCATGATTTGTGATTGATAACGCAGCAGAAACAGGTCAATCATCGAGTCCGATGCGGAGTATGGTGCTTGACGATAGGTGTTAGGGTATTGATAATCAGATACCATTACAGTTGTCCTAATGAGGTATCAAGCATGTCTGCTGTCGCCGAAGAAGCACCCTTGCTGTTCACTGATTCCGCCGCCCTTAAGGTCAAAGATCTGATTGACGAGGAGGGTAACCCCAAATTGATGCTGCGTGTATTTATCAGCGGCGGGGGGTGTTCCGGTTTCCAATACGGTTTTACCTTCGATGAGTCCTTGGACGATGGCGATACCATGGTGGAAAACTGCGGGGTCAAATTATTGATTGATCCCATGAGTTTTCAATATCTTGCCGGTGCCGAAATTGATTACACCGAGGATTTGCAAGGTGCCCAGTTCGTCATCCGCAACCCCAATGCCACTACCACTTGCGGCTGTGGGTCGTCATTCGGGATGTAATGATCGGTCAAGCTGTATGATTGCATCCATCTCTACGGTCGCACCCTTGGGCAGTGCCGCCACGCCGATGGCGGCGCGAGCCGGGTAGGGTGGGTGGAAATACTCTTCCATAATCTGATTTACCAGCGCAAAGTGCTCTAAGTCAGTCAGATAAACCGTCAGTTTAACTACAGTGTCTAATCCCCCACCGGCCGCTTCGGCAACGGCTGACAGATTAGTGAATACCTGACGAATCTGAGCCTCCATGCCCTCGACCAGTACCATACGCTGTGGATCCAGTGGGATCTGGCCGGATAAAAACACTAGCGAACCTGCTTTTACGGCTTGGGAATACGGGCCGATAGCGGCCGGTGCCTGATCAGTGGCGATAGGTTCAAAAGCCATGATGGCCTCCTAAGATTATGAATTTATTGGCGGCGCGTAATGCGTAAAACGCCGGGTGATCCGTGCA
>SKOM01000226.1 GCA_007120095.1 Candidatus Competibacteraceae bacterium
ATCTTGAGCTTAACCGCTGGTGAAGGTAAATCATCAGCGTTAATCTGCCGTTGTACTTTGAACAATTCGGGCAGATGGGCGTAGTTGAACACCGACAGACGATCCGCATCCAGATCGATCACCACGTCCAGAGTGCGGTCAAAACTTTCCGCTGTCTGCTTGGGCAAACCGTAAATCAAATCCAAACTGATGGAACGGAATTGCTGTTCGCGGGCCGCTCGAATGCAGTCCTCGGTGACATCCAGCGGCTGGACCCGGTTCACAGCACGTTGCACTTCTATATCAACGTCTTGCACCCCTAAGCTGAGGCGGTTGAAACCCAGCTCACGCAACAGGCCGATGGTATCCGGGCCAGCTTCACGTGGGTCGATTTCCACTGAATACTCGCCCTGATCATCGGGCAAAAACACGAACAACTCCCGGCTGACCCGAATCAGTTCACGCATTTGCTCATCGCTGATGAACGTCGGCGTCCCGCCACCCCAGTGCAACTGTTCGACCGGCCGCTGTGAGTCAAACAGGTCAGCCTGCAAGGCCATCTCACGATACAGGCGATCCAGATACGGCTGAGCACGGGCGCGGTTGGCGGTAACGATTTTGTTGCAGCCGCAGTAAAAGCACACCTGGGCGCAAAACGGCAAATGGAAATACAACGACAGCGGCGTACCCTTGCGGTTGCCCGCTTCCACCTCACGCAGATAGTCTTCCAGGCCGAACTGCTCATGGAATTGCACCGCCGTCGGGTACGAGGTGTAACGCGGCCCAGGACGATCGTACTTACGGAGCAGATCCGGGGCGAAATCGATAGCAACATTCATAAACTGTGGCCCGTTAAAGTCAATGCCCTAGCACTCTAAAGGCTACCATGGCAAGACGCTTTGATCTGGATCAAGCTAACGGCAATCACCATCTGGCCCATTAGATAGAGGTGAAAATTTTTCGCCCCTAATCGAGCTGTAAGATCAACACCCCTAACGGAGGCAACGTCAGGTTCAGCGACCATTCGCGGTTATGACAGGGTAGTGCGTCGGCGGTGATTCTACCCAAATTGCCTACACCGCTCCCGCCGTAATATTCTGCATCGCTGTTGAGAATTTCGCGGTAATCACCCGGTGCCGGCACCCCGATGCGGTAGCCGGTACGCACTAACGGCGTGAAATTACCCACCGCAATCACCACCTGATCATCACTGCGACGCAGAAACGAAAACACGCTTTGCAGGCTGTCAGCGCTGTTAATCCACTCAAACCCCCGGCTGTCGACATCGTACTGGTGCAGCGCCGGCAAAGTGGCATATAAGCGATTCAAATCACGCAATAACTGCTGCACCCCGGCATGCCAGCGGCTATGCAATAAGTCCCAATCCAGAGCCGCGTCATGATTCCATTCCCGCCCCTGGCCAAATTCATTGCCCATAAACAACAGTTTTTTGCCCGGATGCGCGTACATAAAGCTGTAATACAGGCGTAAATTAGCGAATTGCTGCCAGGTATCACCCGGCATCCGCGCCAACATCGAACCTTTGCCATGCACCACTTCATCATGTGACAGTGGCAATACAAAGTTCTCGCTGAAGGCGTAGACCAGACCGAATGTGATCTGGTCGTGGTGGTAGCGGCGATGGATCGGGTCTTCGCTGATGTAATTGAGGGTATCGTGCATCCAGCCCATATTCCACTTGTAGGTAAAGCCCAATCCACCGAGATAGGTCGGACGGGAAACCATAGGCCATGCTGTTGATTCTTCTGCGATAGTTATCGCTCCTGCGGCATGTACAACCGTATTCATATGCTGCAGAAAAGCAACCGCCTCAAGGTTCTCATTGCCCCCGTACTGATTGGGTAACCACTCACCCTCCCGGCGCGAGTAGTTGAGATACAGCATTGAGGCCACCGCATCCACTCGCAGGGCATCAATATGATACTCGTACACCCAGAATAAAGCGTTTGCAATCAGATAATTATTTACTTCGGCGCGGCCAAAATTAAACACCAGGGTTCCCCAATCGGGCTGCTCGCCACGCCGAGGGTCATCGTGTTCGTACAGGGCTGTACCATCAAAGCGGCCGAGACCGTGTGAATCCTTGGGAAAGTGGGCCGGAACCCAATCCATAATCACGCCGATACCCGCTTGATGACAACAATCGACAAAATACTTGAAATCGTCCGGTGTACCGAAACGGTAGGTCGGGGCGAACAGCCCGATCGGCTGATAACCCCAAGACCCATCAAAAGGGTGTTCGCTCACCGGCAACAGCTCGATATGGGTAAACCCCATACCGGAGACATAGGGGATCAGTTGCTCGGCCAGTTCACGATAAGTCAGGTACTGGCCGTTCTCTTGGCGCCGCCAGGACCCCAGGTGAACTTCATAAATACTCAATGGGGCATTAAAGGCCAAAGCGCGATTAGCACACCAATCCGCATCCTGCCATTGATACTCGCTGCGGCATACAATCCCAGCATTGCCCGGCGGCGGTTCCATGGCCCGGGCGAAAGGATCAGCCTTGAGAGGTAGTAACTGTTTTTGCGGCCCCAACAATTCAAATTTGTACAGCATCCCCGCACCGATGCCAGGGATGAAAATATCCCAGACTCCATTACCCGGATGATAGCGCATCGGATGGCGGCGTCCATCCCAGTCATTGAACGACCCCACCACACTGACCCGGTAGGCATTGGGTGCCCAAACGGCAAAATACACCCCCACGACGGCATTGATGGCTGTGCAGTGCGCCCCTAAGCGCTGATAGAGCTGTTCATGGGTGCCTTCGGCCATCAAATGGCGATCCAGTTCACCCAGTGGCGACTCGAATCGATAGGCGTCATCAATAACCCAACGATGCCCGCTATTGCCGAGACGCAGACGATAAGCGCTGATCGGCAGAGTGAAACGCGCCTCGAACAAACCGGCAGGATGAATACGCTGCATCTCAGCCAGAGCGTCGTCGTTGTCATCGACCACAGTGACCGTCTGAGCTTGCGGTTGGAAACTGCGGACGATCCAGTAACCGTCATGGGTGGGGTGTGGCCCCAACACCGCGAAAGCATCGCGGTGTTCACCACGGATTAAGGCATCTAGATCGGTTTGTGTTGTCATCGCGGTACTCGATAGAGTTGCATGATATAGGCCTGAGCACTGTCGGCCCAGGGAAAGCGTGCGGCTGCCGCATTGTCGGCAATTTCCTGCCAGCGTTCCGGGTGATTACGGCGCAATTTCAGCGCCTCGTGCAAGGTGATCACTAGGTTTTCGGCTTGTTCGATCAGGCTATCTCCTGAAAAAACGAAACCGTTAACCCCATGGCTTACCGTATCATGCAAGCCACCCACATCGCGAACCAGACAAGGCTGTCCCGCCCGCATGGCTAACATCTGGCTGATGCCACAAGGCTCAAAAGAACTCGGCATCAAGAACAGATCACCGACCGAATACAGAGCTTGGGACACGGTATCCGAATAGCCACAGAGAAACAGAAGATTATCGTGCCGTCCCGCCATTTCGGTGAAAAACTGCTGGTAATCCGTATCGCCACTACCGAGCAGGATGAACAACCCCTGCTCACCTAAGCCATCCAGCAGATGTTCCAGAGCGGGACGCCCATCAGAACAAGACTGAACCAGCAGCCGTACTTTTTGACTGGTGAGACGGCCAATACTGGTCATCACCGTATCCGGACGCCGTGTCAGCCAGCGGTTGAGCTGGTTGAGCGCAACAAAATGGCTGCTCGCCAACTGAGCTGAATGTCCCGCCCAAGCCAGTATTTGCCGATTAAGCAACTGAGTCAGGCCCGGCCAGTCCAGATCCACGGGATGGGCATCGGCGTAGTTACAGCCGTTGAGAATACCGTACAAGCGGTTCTGTGCCTGTGCTTGCGCCAGATCCCGCTCTAAACCCTCACCACCATAATATCCGCGGGATTCCACCGCACTGGGATAAAGAATTTCGCGAGCATAAGTGGGAGAAACCGTGTGCACCGCATCAGCGAGACGGATAGCCGTCGCTATGGGGTTAATACAGTGCGGCCAGCGCGGATCAGCTACCAGAGCATGAGGATAGCGCAAATCCGGAAACCACCGCGCCAGCGACGCGGGATCATCGTCGAGCGGCCTGACCCCTTGCAAGGACAGATTATGGATGGTGAATACGCAGCGCACGGATTGCAGCGACCAATACTGGGGACGACAGCGGCGCAGCAGCAAAAAAAACGCAGTATGCCAGTCGTGTAAATGAATAACCTCGGGCATCTCACAGCGGCCTTGGACTAACAGTTCGGCCGCTGCGGCGCAGAACAAGGCAAATTTAGTGGCGTCACGCGCAAAGGGGCGGTCTGGCGGATCATCACAATACACAGTGCCGGGGCCGCACAACGAAAACAGCGGGTGCTCTAACACCCAGTGACGCACCTGAACGTTGGGGGCGTAACCTGGGCGAGTCGGCAGCTCGTACAGCCCCACTTGACGATCACTGCCGGCGAAATTAACCGGAAAGGTCGCCAAAAGCTCGGCACCCGGCTGTTCGGCCAAGTGCCCGTAGCCGGGTATGATCACCGTCACCCGGCAATCCAATTCGACCAGGGCCGGAGGGACATCACGCAATACATCACCGATGCCGCCGACTTTAGCCTTGGGCAGCGCGTCGTTTTCCGCCGCCAACATCACAATGTCCATCTAGGTGATCACGCTCGGGGCCGTGCGACCGATGTAAGCTTCGATCTCGGCCAACTGCTGCGATAGCGTGATCAGCTCTGCTAAAGCAATTTGCGGGTCTTGATCATGCCGCTCGGGGGTCGGCTCATGGCGCTCAATATAAACGCGCAGAGTCGCCCCCTGAGTGCCGGTGCCTGATAAACGATAGACTATCCTCGGCCCGCCACCGGAACCGCTGAAGCCGATGCGTAAGCCCTGGCCTTGACTGACGGTTTCATCAATGGGATCGGTATAGCTGAAATCGTCACAATATTCGATCTCAAACGCGCCGAAACGCTGACCGACTAACTCAGAGCCACGGCGGCGCAGGGCATCCATCAGCGCCTGGGCGCGTTCGGCGTCCACCGCTTCATAATCGTGGCGGGTATAAAAATTACGCCCGTAGCGTGTCCAGTGTTGATGGGCAATCGCGCTGACACTTTCCTGGCGTACCGCCAGAATATTCAGCCAGAACAGCACCGCCCACAGACCGTCTTTTTCGCGCACATGGTCAGAGCTGGTGCCAAAAGATTCCTCACCGCACAGGGTGATTCGCCCGGCATCGAGCAGATTGCCGAAAAACTTCCAGCCGGTGGGTGTTTCAAAACACTCAATACCGAGCTGTTCGGCAACGCGATCTACCGCCCGGCTGGTCGGCATGGAGCGAGCCACACCGGCTAAGCCCTTGGCGTAACCCGGCACTAATGTGGCATTGGCCACCAATATCGCCAGACTATCGCTGGGAGTGATATAGCACTCCCGGCCCAGAATCATATTACGATCCCCATCGCCATCAGACGCCGCACCCAGATCCGGCGCTTGCGGGCTGAACATCAGAGCCGCCAGCTCTTGGGCATGAGCGAGATTCGGATCGGGATGCGCACCACCGAAATCCGGCAACGGCGTACCGCGAATCACGCTGCCTGCGGGTGCGCCCAGGCGCTGTTCCAGAATGGCATGAGCATACGGCCCGGTCACCGCATGCATACCGTCGAAGCGAATACTCAGTGCCCCTGAACGCAACGCCTGGCTCATGCGCTCAAAATCGAATAACTGCTCCATCAACTCGGCGTAATCGGCTACCGAATCAACGACCACAACTTGCATAGCGCCCAGTTGCTGCTCGCCGAGTTCATCGAGCTGAATATCAGCAGCATCGAGGGTGTAATACTCGCGGATGTTAAGACTGTTTTGGAAAATCGCCTCGGTGATGCGCTCCGGTGCGGGGCCACCGTTGCTGACATTGTATTTAATCCCGAAATCGCCTTCCGGCCCGCCGGGGTTATGGCTGGCTGAGAGCACCAGGCCACCCAGGGCTCGATATTTACGGATCAGGCAGGACACCGCAGGAGTGGACAAAATACCGCCCTGGCCGACCAGCATCCGACCCACACCATTGGCTGCGGCCATGCGCAGAATGATTTGCAGCGCCTCACGGTTGTAATAACGGCCATCCCCACCGATGACCAGGGTCTGACCGCGACGATCAGTCAAGGTATTGAACACCGATTGGACGAAATTTTCGAGATAATTAGGCTGTTGAAAAACATCAACCCGCTTGCGCAGTCCAGAAGTGCCAGGGCGTTGATCAGTAAATGGCTGTGTGGTTACGGTTTTAATGGTCATTAGAAGGCTCATTATAAAAATAGTAATAACGGGCGGTTAGGGCTGATGCGCCTTAGCTAGATAGTCATGGGACTGCATCTCGTGCAGGCGGCTGATGGCGCGTTGATAGTCAAAACGTAATTTCTCCCCTTGGTAGATATGTTCTATGGGTGCCGTCGCTGAACAGATCAGCTTAACGCTGCGATCGTAAAACTCATCAATCAGACTTAAGAAGCGACGAGCGGCATTCTCGCTGTACACATCCAGTACCGGAATATTAGATAACACCACCGTGTGGTACAAGCGGGCCAATTCGATGTAGTCATTTTGGCTGCGCGGTCCGTCGCATAAATCAACGAAATCAAACCAGATGACCCCATCGCCACGGCGGCGCGTGGGTATCATCCGGCCTTCAATCTCGACGCTGCCGCCCGCCTCACCCGCTTCGGGGCTGATATGTTCAAAGGCTGCGAGCAAGTGTTGATCGGTTTCGGCACTCAGCGGATGATGGAACAGTTGCAGTGAGTCCAGATACAGCAAGCGGTAATCCGTACCCTCCGCGATCGGGAACACCTCCAAATGCTGCTTGATCAGATCGATGGCCGGTAAAAAACGGGCGCGTTGCAAACCGTCGCGGTACAGTTCATCGGGTGGCAGATTCGAGGTCGTCACCAGGGTCACCCCGTGGACGAACAAATGCTCTAACAGACCCGCTAACAGCATGGCATCGGTAATATCGGCCACAAAAAATTCATCCAGGCACAGCAGCCGCCCGCGTTGCGCCTGGGCCCGGGCCACCTGCTGTAAAGGATTTTGCTGATCACGCAGAGCTTTCAAGGCGTTATGGGTCTGGCGCATGAAGCGGTGAAAGTGCACACGCTGCTTGTCCTCAATGCCGACATGCTGGAAGAACCGATCCATCATCCAGGTTTTGCCCCGCCCTACCCCACCCCACAAATACAGCCCCCGTACCGGTTGCACGGGAGTACGCTTCAGCAGCCGCGCCAAAAGTCTTCCCCGGTCGGGGTTTAACGGCCCGGCCTGACGCAGTGCCGTACTCAAGTGATGCAGGCGCTGCAAAGCCGCCTGCTGAGCGACGTCATAGGCCAGACCGGGTTGCAAAAGAGGATCCGTTTCCACTGGCATGGTTACACTGCTCATCCATCCATCCGAAAAACCGGTTTACGGCGTGGCAGGTACTGTGACCAGTCACGCGCCGGATCACCGAAAGCGTAAAAATCCGGATTCGTCAACGTGGGCCGGGCATTGTAGCGCAGCGGCTGCATAAACATATCGGTCAGTCCGCCGCCGGCTTCTTCGACAATAATCTGCGCCGCCGCTGTGTCCCATTCCGAGGTGGGCCCAAAACGCGGGTAAAGATCCACTTCACCCTCAGCCACCAGACAAGATTTTAACGAACTGCCCAAAGACAGATAACGGTGGCGACCGAGATAATCCAGATAGGTGCTCAATGGGCGTCCCATGTATCGGCTGCCACTGGCCACCCGGATGGGATCTTCGGCAGGAATCCGGGTATGAATTGCCTGGGCGGCCCCCTGCCACGCCTGCTTAAACGTCCCGTAATGGCGGACCGCAAAATAATAGAGCTGCTCGACGGGGATATAAATCAGGCCGAGTACCGGGCGCTGTTGATGAATCAGCGCGATATTGACGCTGAACTGGCCACTGCGGGCGATGAATTCTCGGGTGCCATCCAAAGGATCAACTAACCACAGCCAATCCCACAGTTGACGCTGCGCCAGGGGGATGCGGGGTGACTCCTCGGACAGCACTGGAATATCCGGCAGCAACTCATATAAACCGTTTTCAATACAATGGTGAGCGGCAATGTCGGCTTCGGTGATCGGCGACAGATCGGATTTTTGGCGGACGGTGAAACCCGCCTGGTAAATATCAAGGATAGACTCACCCGCCATGCGGGCAATCGCTTGCAGAGGTTCGATAAGGGTAGCTAGTTCATCCGTTGTCATACTGACTTATTTTACATCATCCGTGTTACAAGACGTGACTTTCCCTCGTAGGAGTCGCGGGCATGGCCCGCTCCCTCCTTCCCCGTAGGAGCGGCCCATAATAGCCCGCGTAGGTGCGATTAGCGGCAGCGTAATCGCACACATGGAATCCTCTGCAATCCAGAAATGAGGCTGTTCGGGTTGAGTGACTGGATAAATAACGGCTTCTGCCCGTGAGTGAGATCCGTATGCGTTCCCACGCTGGAGCGTGGAACGATACGATTTTGTTACAAATCACACAAATCATTCCCACGCTCCAGCGTGGGAATGGCGGGTCTGCCGTTGATGCGGTTCGGTGCCGGTTTGCATCAGGGTGGTTCGCGAACCGCCCCTGCTAATGCGGCGACCAATACCCGCTGAGATTA
>SKOM01000022.1 GCA_007120095.1 Candidatus Competibacteraceae bacterium
AAAGCCCTTAACTAAAATAAATTAAGGGCTTTTTTTATAGCCGTTTAATGAAATATCCGAACATTGAAACAGTGCCTCCATGGGCGGCAGCGAATGGAATATAGGCTGTAGGGGCGGTTCGCGAACTGCCCCTACACAACGATCATCAGGGCGAACGACTATCTCATGTCTGGAAAACAGAGCGAATGGCTATATGCTCATTAAGCGATGAGATCCTCCACTTCGGATAATCGAGCGCGGCGCATCGGCTGGCCGTCAACTGGACTTCGTGGAGGTTCACGACCACTGTCACGGCTAAAAATCGTCAAATCCACCGTAGCGTCATCGACGACGAATTGGATGACAGGAAACTGTTGATAACCTTGAGAACCCGTGCGCAGTCGCCGTTCAGAGATTTCAAAAGGCATATCGTGATCTATCAAATACAGGATTAATTCTTCACTGGTATCAGCAAAAACATGCAGTTGTACTTCTAAGCGGCTGGTTACAATACCTTTCAATACCGAGCCCACCAAACACGGCTGAAAATGGCTTAAAAATCGCATCGCTTCCAAGGCAATTTGCCGCAGGTGGCGCAATTGCTGTTGTTCATCGGGGTTAAATAAACGTTGCTGCTCGAAGAGCGCCTCCTCAATTTCCACATTGCTGGGTAGCGCAACCCGAGGTGAGACCCCCAAGCGTTCACGGGCTTTGCTTTTAGCCAACTTAAAATCTTTAATGCCTTCATCCGCAATGATCCGGGCGCATTCTTGGGCCAGGCGTTGCCGGGTGCGATCATCTGCACGTTTGTGACTGGGTTTGGACATGGTCATTTCAAGAACGGTTGTTTACAAATCTCTATAAAGTACCGATTATGCCATAGGCATAATGTTGCAATCAGAGGTATTCGCATGACTGAATCTGCTTTGCTCACAACTCCATTGGATACTCTACATCGCGAGCTGGGTGCTCGGCTGGTGCCGTTTGCCGGTTACGCCATGCCAGTACACTATTCCGCCGGTATACTTAAAGAACATCTGCATACGCGGATGGCTGTCGGGCTGTTTGATGTCTCGCATATGGGGCAGATCAAATTGACCGGTGCGGGAGCTGCGGCAGCGTTAGAGCGCCTGGCGCCAATGAATATTCGCGATATGCCACCAGGTCGACAACGCTATGCGCTGTTGACAAACGATCAAGGCGGTATCCGTGACGATTTAATGGTCAGTCATTACGGCGATTTTTTGCTCTTGGTTGTCAATGCAGCTTGCAAGGCCGAGGATATTGCCTATTTGCGTGCTGAGCTCGCTAATGACTGCGCTATTGAGGTGCTGGAAGATCGCGCCTTGCTGGCATTGCAAGGACCGTTAGCCGCCACCGTACTGACCCGTCTATCTCCCCAAGTGGCCGAGTTGACCTTTATGGATGTGGCCCAAATCACTATCGCTGATAGCGAGTGCTGGATCAGCCGTTCAGGATACACCGGCGAAGATGGCTTTGAAATTTCCCTACCGGCTGACTGCGCTGAGAATTTAGCACGGCGTTTATTGGCTGAAGACGAAGTCACCTCCATCGGTTTGGGGGCGCGTGACTCATTGCGGCTGGAAGCCGGTTTATGTTTATATGGCCACGATATTGATGCCAGTACCACGCCGGTTGAAGCCAGTCTCAGTTGGGCGATCCAAAAAATTCGCCGCCAAGGGGGTGAGCGCGCCGGAGGGTTTCCGGGAGCCGAGATCATTCTCAACCAGCTTGAGCAAGGTGTGGCTCGACAGCGGGTCGGTTTGCAGGTAATTGGTCGGGCACCGGTACGTGAAGGCGCTGAATTGATCGATACCACCGGTCAGGTAGTAGGTCGAGTGACCAGCGGCGGGTTTGCGCCTTCTGTCGGTAAGCCGGTAGCGATGGGCTATGTGGCCAGCGCCTTAGCCGCACCAGGCACGGAGTTACAGGCTTTGGTGCGATCCAAGCCCGTACCGGTTGAGGTTGCGTCACTGCCGTTTGTGCCACACCGCTATTATCGCGGCTGAGGGGGATCAGGCAGAAAATCCGCATCCAGTACCTGTTGCAGTGTATAGGGACACTCCAACGGTATAGCGGCTTTCTCACCATAAATATTAAAAGTTTTTATGGCAATTCTGCGTGCTTGAGGCCAAGCCTTAGCGAATAACTCATGGGCATAATGTTGCAAGCTGGGCGTTTCTTCAAGCCGGTTTTCTGCCTGAGCACGAAACTCTAAGAGTTCTTCGATCCACTTATTACGGGGATCCTTAGCCGGTGAATAGTTCAGTTTTAGCAGGTGCAGCATAATCAAGCGCAGCAGGGATTGCAGCGCCAGTTTTTGTTCTTTGCCCATGCTCTCAATCTCTTCAAGAATGTGCTCGCTATCTAACTCAGCCAGTTTGCCGGCACGTAGCAACGCGGCTTGTTGTTCCGTCCACAACAAGAAATCATGTTCGTAGATCGATGATGGCATTGACAGCTCCACGCACTAAATCAGTTGCACAATCAAAGGGACCAGCAATGCTGTAAGCAAGGCATTCAATCCCATACCTAAACCGCTGAAAGCACCAGCCAAGTCACTGCTTTGAAAGGCGCGCGCCGTGCCGATGCCATGCGATGCCACTCCCAGCGCTAAACCTCGGGTAGCCTCATCGTCGATCCGTAACCAGCGCAGCAGTAACGGGCCGGTGACGGCACCGATAATCCCGGTCATAATCACGAGCACTGCCGTCAATGCGGGCAAGCCGCCGAGCTGTTCGGCAATCCCCATAGCCACTGGCGTCGTCGCCGATTTAGGTGCCATTGAGACTAAAGTCTCGCGGCTACCGTTGAGTAACCACACTAACCCTGTAGCCGAAACAATGGCTGTGAGCGAACCGGCTAGCAGTCCGGCAGTAATCGGCAGTAACTGCGAGCGAATTCGACTAAAATGCTGATACAACGGCACCGCCAGGGCTACGGTCGCCGGACCTAATAAGAAGTGAATAAACTGCGCGCCTTCGAAATAGCGAGGATAGGGGGTTTCAGTAATCACCAGCAAACCTACCAATAGCGCAATCGCAATCACCACTGGGTTGGCTAAGGCCGATTGACCGCTCCACTGATGAATTTTCACTCCGCATAAATAAGCTAACAGCGTCAGCGTCAGGTGTAATAGCGGTTCGCGGGCTAAATACACCCACAGTTCGGTCAGGGTATTATCCATGGCGTTTATCCAACCAGCGTGCTAAACGGTTCATGGTGAATGCGGTGACCGCGATGGTAGCAACAGTGCTCACTACCAGCGCAACCAGAATAATCCCCCATTCCTGGGCAATCGCCTCAAAATACACCACGACACCCACGCCGGCCGGCACGAACAGCAGCGATAGATGCGACAACAGCGTCAGGCAGGTTTGGCGTAAGTGTTCCGGGACACCACGCCGTATGGCCAGCAACAGGAACAGCACAGTCATACCAACTACCGGCCCGGGTATAGGCCAGGCGATAAACTGCACCAGCAGTTCGCCAACCATTTGACAGACCAGCAATAGAGCCAACGATTCGAGCATTTTAGTTTCCGGTCGGTAGCGATGTCCCGCGCTTAAGCCATCAGAATCTGCTTTCGGCAGATGCTAACATAAGGCCATAATCCGTATTAGCCGAATTGCTGGAGCACCGATGGAACACATCGATACCCTGTTACAGGCCCGCTGGATTGTTCCCGTGGAACCTGAAGATCAGATATTAGAACACTACAGTTTAGCCATACGTGACGGGCGGATTGTTGATCTGTTGCCGATCGAAGCGGCGGCGGAGCGCTACACTGCGGCGGAGACCGTCATCTTACCCGACCATGCCCTGTTGCCCGGTCTGGTGAATGCGCACACTCATGCTGCCATGACTCTGTTGCGCGGATTGGCCGATGATTTGCCTCTGATGACCTGGCTCAATGAGCATATATGGCCCGCAGAAATCCGTTGGGTCAGCCCTGACTTTGTACAGGCGGGCACTGAACTGGCGTTATTGGAAATGTTGCGTGGGGGCACAACCTGCTTTAATGACATGTATTTTTTCCCCGATATCGTCGCCGACTGTGCCGAGCGGATGGGTATGCGTGCGGTGGTTGGGCTGATTGTCATCGACTTCCCTAGTGCCTGGGCGCAGGATGCCGATGATTATTTAGCCAAAGGGTTGAGTCTGCACCAGCAGTTGCGCGGCAATCCATTGGTGAGCACCATGTTAGCCCCACATGCGCCCTATACGGTCAACGAGTCAGCGCTGATTCGCATTCGTGACCTGGCCGAACAGCACGAATTACGGGTTCACATGCATGTACACGAAACGGCGGGCGAAGTTGAATCGTGGCAACAACAGCATGGTCAACGTCCCCTCGCCATGCTGGAGCGCTTGGGGTTACTCGGCCCGCAGTTGTTGGCCACCCACATGACTCAGCTCACTGCGGACGAGATTGAGCGCTGCGCTGCGGCCGGTGCCCATGTATTGCACTGCCCGGAATCCAATCTCAAGCTGGCCAGCGGTTTTTGCCCGGTAGCGCAATTAACGGCCGCAGGGGTCAATGTGGCCTTAGGTACCGATGGGGCGGCAAGCAATAATGATCTGGACATGTTCGGCGAGGCACGCACCGCAGCCTTACTGGGCAAAGCCGTGGCTGGTGATGCTGCCGCCTTGCCCGCTACCCAAGTGCTGCGTATGGCTACGCTGGATGGCGCTCGCGCTCTGGGGCTGGACAGCGAGATCGGTTCGCTGATACCCGGCAAGGCGGCGGATATTATTGCAGTGGATTGCTCTACTCCTGAAACCCAACCGATGTATCATCTCATTTCTCAGTTGATTTATGTAACGTCTCGACAGCAGGTCAGCGATGTGTGGGTTGCCGGACAACGACGCTTAGCTGATCGACAAGTGATCGGGGCGGAGAGTGAATCTATTATAGCGGCGGCATGGGCCTGGAGCCGTAAAATCGGGAATTCTGATGCAGGATAATACTCTCACCCACTGGTACTCTATGACTCATAAGGCTTATTCATGACAGATCGCAGTGCAGCACCACCGAATGTTGATCATCAAGAGATTGCTAAATTCGAGCAATTGGCCGACCGCTGGTGGGATCCGCTGGGTGATTTTAAGCCCTTGCATGATATCAACCCCCTGCGTCTGGATTACATTGAGCACTGCTGTAACGGGCTGAACGGCAAGCGGGTGGTCGATGTCGGGTGCGGCGGCGGGATACTCTCGGAAAGTCTGGCCCTGCGTGGCGCTCAGGTTCTCGGCATTGACATGGCCGAATCACCGCTAGGTGTCGCCCGTTTACATCAATTGGAATCAGGGGTCGATGTCGAGTACCGCCAGTGTACCGTCGAAACCCTGGCTGATGAACAACCCGGCCAGTTTGATATCGTGACCTGTCTGGAAATGCTGGAACATGTCCCTGATCCCGCTTCGGCGGTCATGGCCTGCGCGCACCTAGTCAAACCCGATGGCCATGTGATATTTTCCACGATTAACCGTAATCCCAAAGCGTTTGTCTTCGCGATTATCGGCGCTGAATACCTGCTACGCCTATTGCCTAAGGGCACCCACGAATACCGTAAGCTGATTCGCCCCTCAGAACTGGAATCCTGGGCCAGAATGACCGGTTTAGCCATCAATGATCTGACCGGTTTGCATTATAATCCCCTGACCCGTAACTACTGGTTAGGGCCGGGGCTGGATGTGAATTATCTGGTTCATTGCCGAGTACAGGATTAACAACCCATGAGCTTTACTCCAAGTGCGGTGCTGTTTGATCTTGATGGGACGGTGCTGGATACCGCGCCCGATATGGCTCGGGTTTTGAATCAGTTACTCAGTGAACGCGGGCGTCGGGTATTACCGGCCGCGACCATTCGTCCGGTAGTTTCACATGGGTCGCTGGGGCTGTTACAACTCGGTTTCGGGTTCGGTGCTGAGCATGCCGAGTTTGCCGAGTTGCGCCAGCAGTTTCTCGACCTTTATCAAAACGATTTAATTGGCAGCGGCACGGCGCTGTTTGCCGGCATGGCCGTCGTGCTCACCGCCTTGGAACAGCAGGGTATTCCCTGGGGTATCGTCACCAACAAGCCCGAGTATCTGACATGGCCCTTACTCAGCCTATTGGCTTTGGACACCCGGAGTGCCTGCGTGGTCGGTGGCGACACCGTGGCTCGCGCTAAACCCGATCCGCTGCCCTTGCTGCACGCCTGTGCGCTACTGGATGTTGCCCCGGAGCGCTGTCTCTACGTCGGCGATGCCGAGCGTGATGTGGTGGCGGGTCAACGTGCGGGAATGACCACTGTAATTGCTCGCTACGGTTATATTGGCGCGCAGGATACTCCGGATGCCTGGGGTGCTCATGCGAGTATTGACCACCCTCAAGCCCTGCTGGATTTGCTGATCCAGCCCTGATAAGAGGCCAGACTATGCAAGACTATTCCGCCGATGCGCAAGTGTTGCGTGATCGGGTAATTCTCATCACCGGCCCCGGCTCCGGCTTAGGGCGGGCCGTCGCTTTAGGCTGTGCCGCTCAAGGGGCCACTGTCGTATTACTCGGGCGCACCATCCGTAAACTGGAACGTCTGTATGACGACATCGAACAGGCCGGTTACCCTCAGCCGGCCATTTACCCGATGAATCTTGAAGGCGCAACGCCTAAGGATTATGCTGATCTGGCCACCCGGCTGGACGAAGCGTTTGGGCGACTTGATGGTCTGCTACATAATGCGGCTATGCTGGAAGCCCTGACACCGATAGTGCATTATCATCCCGAGCTGTGGTACCGGATCATGCAGGTGAATTTAAATGCGCCGTTTCTGCTCACCCAGTCGGTATTGGAATTGCTCAACAAGGCTCAAGACGCTTCGGTGGTGTTTACCACTGACCGGGTGGCCAAAGAAGGGCGAGCGTATTGGGGGGCTTATGCAGCGTCCAAAGGCGGGATAGAGACCCTGATGCGCATTTTAGCCAATGAACTCGAAGCCAATACCATGATTCGGGCGAATGCTTTTGATCCTGGGACGGTGCGGACGGCGTTGCGCACCAGGGCTTACCCCGCGGCCAATCCAGACAACTGGGCGGCACCAGAGAGTTTGCTGAAGTACTATTTATACCTGCTGGGGCCTGACAGCCAAGGGGTCACCGGGAAAATCATTCGCGCGCAGGACGAATCCGGCTGCGCCAGCTTGCCGTCAACGCCGTTGTGAAGCGGTACTCGGGCGACGGCTAGGACGCTTGGCGGCTCCACCGGTGTGAGATCGCGGTTTACGCTGGGGTGGCGGCGTTTTAACCTCCGGCGGCAGACCGACGGCGGCGAGCAGCGTGTTAATCCGGGCCTGATCCAGTTCATCCCATTGGCCAAAGCGCAGCCCGCGGCGCAGGCTTATGGGGCCATAGCGGACTCGCACTAAGCGACTGACCACCACACCTTGGGATTCCCACAAGCGCCGCACTTCGCGTTTACGACCTTCTTTAAGTACGACGTGATACCAGTGGTTGATGCCGTCACCGCCCCCATCGACCAATTGTTCAAACCGTGCGGAACCATCATCCAATTCCACACCGGTTTTCAGCCGTTCCAGCATCTCCGATGACACCTGACCGCGTACCCGCACTGCGTATTCGCGCTCGATTTCCGAGGAAGGATGCATCAGTTTATTGGCCAGTTCTCCATCGGTGGTCAACAATAACAGCCCCTGGCTGTTGATATCCAAGCGTCCCACGGCAATCCAGCGGCCGACGCCAAGACGTGGCAAGCGGTCAAAGACACTGGTGCGACCCTCAGGGTCAGCGCGACTACAGATCTCATCTTCCGGTTTGTAATACGCCAGTACCCGCCGCCGAGGACTGACGTCTAAATCAACCCGGCGACCATTCACCCGGACTGACTCGGTGCCTGTTAGCGTCTGGCCAAGGGTCGCCGGTTGACCATCGACGGTGATTCTCCCGGCTCTGATCCAGTCTTCAATCTGGCGGCGAGAACCCAAGCCAAGGTGGGCCAGGTGTTTATGTAAACGTTCAGTCATGTGCGTGTTGTTCCGGGTTGGTGGGCAGGGCGAGTTCCAAAGTGGTACCGGATTCTTCGGTCCGCTCTGGTTCAGGCAGTGGGGGTAATTGACTGAGAGATTTGAGATTAAAGTAACTGAGAAATTCATTCGTGGTGCCGTATAATCCGGGGCGGCCGGGCACCTCTCGGTGGCCGATACGGCGAATCCAGCCGCGTTCTTGCAGGGTACGCATAATGGTTGTTGACACCGTCACACCGCGAATTTCCGCAATTTCACCGCGAGTAATCGGTTGCCGATAGGCAATCAAAGCCAGCGTTTCCAACAGGGCGCGCGAATAGCGCCCTGGTTTTTCTTCCCACAAACGCCCCACCCAGGGCGCATAGCTGTGGCGGACTTGCAAACGCCAGCCGTCAGCGACTTCCACCAGCTCAATCCCTCGCTGGCGGTAATCCTGATGCAGTGCGTCCAGGGCGGCCAGCAAGGTGGTTTGATCAGGCCGTTCGTCTTCAGCGAATAATGCTGCCAGTCGTTGCACCGACAGAGGTTCGCCTGCGGCCAGCAGTGCCGCCTCAATAACGGTTTTGGTACAGGGTGAAGTGCTCATGCACGGCTGCGCAAATAAATCGGTGCAAACGGCTCGACCTGAACCAGTTCCAACAGTGC
>SKOM01000001.1 GCA_007120095.1 Candidatus Competibacteraceae bacterium
CTGACTGGCTTAAAATACCCGACTTTAAATCACCAACGAGTCCCTTTATGACCGACATACTTCTCGACACCCTACCCAGCCCGGCAACCCCACTGATTCCCGTCACTGCCGCTGACCTGGACGCTTGGCGCAGCGACCAATCGGCGACTTGGCAAAGCTGGTTAAACGCGGCTGATTTCCAAGCCAAACCCGGTCAGTTTTGTCTGCTGCCCGGCACAGCGGGGCAACTGGAGGCCGTAGTCGTTGGGGTCGATCCCAGCGATGTCCCCTGGCAACTGGCCGCCCTGCCCCAAACCTTACCCAGCGGGGCGTATTGTCTCGACAGCGATTGGGATCAAACCCACCGCGAGGCTGCCGCATTAGGCTGGGCGCTGGGGGCGTATCAATTCACACGGTATAAAACCGAGGTCACAGTCCCCCCCAGCACCCAACTGTTCATCGGCGACGATGCCGATATCACAGCCGTACGGGCGCTGGCGGCGGCAACCCTGCTGACCCGTAATCTCATCAATACGCCCGCTCAAGATTTGCTGCCGGAGCAGTTGGCCGAGATCACCCGCACCCTGGCCATCCGTCATGGCGCAACATTCAAGCAGTGGGAGGGGGATGCCTTATTGCAACACAACTATCCGCTGATTCATGCCGTGGGGCGGGCCAGTGCTTCGCCGCCACGCTTGCTGGAATTACTCTGGGGCGAAGCGGATGCACCGCAGGTCACGCTGGTCGGCAAAGGGGTGTGTTTTGACAGCGGAGGTTTGGATTTAAAACCCGCCAGCGGTATGCGGCTTATGAAAAAAGACATGGGCGGTGCCGCTCAAGCTCTGGGGCTGGCGCAGTGGATGATGAGCAGCCAACTGCCGGTGCGGCTGCGGGTACTGATCCCGGCAGTGGAAAATGCCGTGGCTGGCAATGCTTTTCGTCCCGGTGATGTGCTGCGTTCACGCCAAGGGCTGACGGTCGAAATTGACAATACCGATGCCGAGGGACGGTTAATTCTGGCCGATGCGCTAACCGATGCGGTGGAGCACCAACCGGATTTATTATTGAATTTTGCTACCCTAACCGGTGCGGCACGGGTGGCCGTCGGCACCGAAATCGCGGCCTGCTTCAGCCATGATGATGCCCTGGCCGCTGGACTGGTGCAGGCCGCTCAGCAGGTGAATGACCCAATCTGGCGCTTACCGCTGCATGCACCGTATCGGGACTTGCTGGATAGCAAGGTCGCCGATATCGCCAATGCCTCCAGCGGGGGGTATGCCGGGGCGATTACGGCCGCATTGTTTTTGCAAGCCTTTGTGCCCAGACACATCGCCTGGGCGCATTTCGATATGATGGGCTGGAATGTCCGCGCCCGCCCCGGTCGACCCGAAGGCGGCGAGGCGATGGGGCTGCGTGCGGTCGCGGCTTATTTGCAACAGCGGTTTTGCTGATGGCTAAGCCGCTGGGCTGGATCCAGTGCATCTAAACCCAGCGATAGGCCCACGACAGAGATCGTTGCCATCACGGCAAGCAATACCCGCCACCGTGAACTGTGCAGCACACAAGGTGAGCTCACCCAGACACACCTAAGTGTGATCCAATCCGGATGACCAAACGCCAGATAAGGCCTGTTTCCTCAGTCATTTTAGCTTTTCATCACTTTTAATAAACAGGCTATCCTTATGAAACTATTACCTATAAAAAAGTTATCCACAAAAGCTGTGGATAACTTTGGGGCTTGACATGACCTCAGCCCGCTAGCCTTGTGGCTTGCGTTGGAATGGCTAAATTTTAACCACCCCTGCTGTCGGCCGCAGTAATATTCGAGTTTACGATAAACCCTGACTCAGCCCTTTTCAGCCGCCGCCGAAACCGTTAGGATTAACGGTCAAATTACTATTATTTTGTTTCTTAATCATCAGCCGCCTCTAAAATAATTATCATGCATCAATTGCTTATACGTTATTTTCTGCTATTGCTGGTGCTGTTGCCGTGCCTGCCGACCCCACTGCTGGCACAAGCCCCCACACCAGGTGCGGCTGAAACCGCGCGCGAAGCGCGTTTGGAAGATACCCGCCAGCAATTGCAGGAATTGCAGCAATCGCTGAGCACAAACCGCGCCCGCATGGAGTTACTGCGCCAGGAATTACAACAGGCGGCAGCCGCTGATGATGATGAACAACGTGAACTCATCGAGGCACAGCTTGAACAACTGGATGCACAGCGGCGTAGTCTGCGGGCAACCTTTGAAAACATCGCCTTAGGTGGTGTGGATCTAGGGATTTTTAGCGATCTGCCCGATCAAGAGGATTTCAACTGGCAGGATGAACTGCTGTCGATTATGCGCCCGCTGTTTAGCGAGATGCGCCAGCTCACCGAACGCCCCCGTGCCATAGAGCGGCTGCGGCGGGATCGGGCGCTGCTGACTCAGCAGATCAATGTAGTCAATGTGGCGCTGAATAATCTGGAAGCGATTCCCACTGCCGATCTTGACGAAACCGCCCTCAATCGCCTGCGAGATTTAGAGCATCAATGGCGAGAGCGGCAAACGGATCTCATGCGTCAACAGGGCATTATCCAACTGCAACTGGATAATTTACTCGAACGCGATGAAACTGTGTACGACCAAGCGAATCGCGCCGTGCGGGAGTTTTTTGTCGGTCGTGGGTTGACTTTATTGCTCGCAGTCGCGGCGCTAGGGCTGACGGTTTTGATCTTGCACGGTGGCCTTAATGCTCTGCTGCGCTATCGTGAACGCAAGTCCATTCCACGCCGCGGGTTTAAAACCCGAGTGCTATTATTGACGTATCGCCTGTTTGCTACGCTATTGGCGATTCTGGTGTTCATGATGGTGTTGTACGCCGCTGGCGACTTGGTGCTGTTTGCCTTGGCCCTGGTGGTGTTGATTGCCTTATTGTTGAGCTTTCGCACCTATTTGCCCCGTTATATGGCGGAGGCGAAGTTATTTCTGAATGCCGGTCAGGTGCGCGAACAAGAGCGGCTGATTTACAATGGCGTACCGTGGCAAGTCAGCACCATCGGTTTATATACCCGCCTGGTCAATCCGGAGTTGGATAATGGCGTGTTGCGCCTGCCGATGTCCGAGGTCGCCGGTCTGATCTCACGGCCGGTGCCGAATGACGAGCCCTGGTTCCCCTGCCGACCCGATGAGTATGTGCTGCTCAGCGACGAGACTTTTGGTCTGGTCGAGCGCCAGACCCCGGAGCTGGTGCAACTCAAGGTCAAAGGCAACAGTGTCTTTTACCCCACGGCTGAATTTCTGGCAGCCAAGCCTCGAAATCTGTCACGGAATAGCTTCCTGGTGATTGTGACTTTTGGGATTGACTACCAGCATCAGCGCATCGCCTTGGATGAGGTTCCAGACATTTTCAACCAGGCCGTGCGACAGGCTTTAGCCGCATCACCCGCAGCGGAAGAACTGGAAGATGTATTGGTCGAGTTCTCAGAAGCGGCTGATTCGTCGCTGGATTATCTGATTATTGCGACATTGAATGGCGCGGCGGCCCAGTATTATTTCAAGCTCGGTCGCATTGTCCGTGCCGCTTGTGTTGCCGTATGCAATGAGCATGATTGGGTGATTCCGTTTAATCAGCTTACCGTGCATCATGAAAACGGGTTTGATGCCCTGACCCGAGATCCCACCGCAGACGTTGCCAACTAATGTACTGTGGTAATCTAAAGCGGTTATTCTAAACTTTAGCCATTGCACTTAAAGGAGAATGGTTTGATGATTGCGAGCACTACTTTAGCCGATACCTTATGGCCGGCGCCTGCTTACCGCAGCTTGCGTAATCTTACATTGCTGGTGTGCGGCAGTCTGCTGCTGATCGCCACCGCGAAATTGCAGATACCGTTTTATCCGGTGCCGATGACGCTGCAGCCGCTGGCGGTGCTGCTGATCGGCGTGACCTGCGGCTGGCGGCTGGGTGCAGCGACAGTCGCGCTGTATCTGGCTCAGGGGGCGATGGGGTTGCCGGTGTTTGCCGGTACTCCGGAAAGAGGGATTGGACTGGCCTATATGCTCGGCCCGACGGGGGGGTATTTGCTGGGCTTTATGCTGGCCGCCACCGTGACGGGCTGGCTGGCGGAACGCGGCTGGGATCGGCGTTTGCTGCCGACACTGGCGATGCTGACTTTGGGTATGGCGGCGATTTATCTGCCCGGCGTGTTGTGGTTAGGCACGTTACTGGGCTGGGACAAGCCGATTCTGGCTGTGGGCGTGTACCCGTTTTTGCTCGGTGACGCGGTGAAAATTGCGTTAGCGGCGGCTAGTTTACCGTTGATTTGGCGGGTGTTGAAACGGCGGTAATCCGTTGATCTCATGGGGGCGGTTCACGAACCGCCCCTACCGCGTAGGTTCGATTAGCGTAGCGTAATCGGACGTATGCAAGTCTCATTGTCTCCGAATACGCTGCGCTATTCGGAGCTACGAGCTAACCGACTCTACCCTGACCCGCGTAGGTCCGATTAGCATAGCGTAATCGGACACATAGACGCATGGAAGAGGGGCGGATGCAATAATCAACCACGAATCCCGCCGCGAGTTAATTCCAAAGGATCTAGTAACCGTTCTAAGTCTTCACGGCTGAGATCGGTTGTTTCCAGCGCCACATCAATGACCGAACGCCCTTCGGCATAGGCTTGCTTAGCAATCGCCGCACCCTGCTCATAACCGATCACAGCATTCAGCGCCGTGACCAGAATGGGATTGCGCGCCAGTTGTTCCTGTATATGGGCTTGATTGACCGTAAAGCCTTGAATGGCTTTATCCGCCAGCAGCCGACTGCTGCTCGCCAGCAGTTCAATGGATTGCAGCAGATTATGGGCGATCACCGGCAGCATGACATTGAGCTGGAAATTACCCGACTGCCCGGCGATCGTGATGGTGGTGTCATTGCCGATCACCTGGGCGCATACCATGGCCGTGGCCTCGGGAATGACCGGGTTGACCTTGCCAGGCATGATACTGGAACCGGGTTGCAGGGCGGGTAATGCAATCTCGGCTAATCCCGTTAACGGGCCGGAGTTCATCCAGCGCAAATCGTTGGCGATTTTCATCAGACTGACCGCCACGGTCTTGAGCTGGCCGGACAGTTCGACCGCTGCGTCCTGGCTGGATAGACTCAGGAAATAATCGGCACTGGTGACGAATTCAATCCCGCTGCGCTCGGCGAGCCGCCGGGCAAAGCGCTGGCCGAATTCAGGATGGGCATTAATGCCACTGCCCACAGCGGTTCCACCTTGCGCTAAGGCGCGCAAACGCGGCATGACCGCCTCTAAGCGCTCCCGGCCGTGGCGTACCTGTGCTGCCCAACCGTTAAGCTCTTGACCCAGGGTAATAGGCATAGCGTCCATTAAATGGGTGCGCCCGGTTTTAGTGACCTCAGCCAGTTCGCGGGCGCGCTGTTGCAGGCAGTCATATAAATGAGTTAAAGCCGGTTGCAAGCGCTGTTGCAGTGCCAAGGCTGCACTGACGTGAATCGCCGTGGGGATGACATCATTGCTGCTTTGACCCATATTGACGTGATCATTGGGGTGGACGCTTTGCCCTAGGGCCTCGCTGGCCAACCGGGCGATGACCTCATTGGCGTTCATATTGGAGCTGGTGCCAGAGCCGGTCTGAAACACATCGACCGGGAAATGCTCATCGTAGCGCCCCTCAGCCACCGCCAGGGCGGCTTTACTGATCGCCTCGGCCACGGCGGCATCCAGCAAACCGAGTTCGGCATTGACCTCGGCGGCGGTGGCTTTAATCAAGCCCAGGGCGCGAATAAAGCCCCGCGGCATACGCAGGCCGCTCACCGGAAAATTATCGACAGCGCGCTGGGTTTGCGCGGCATAAAGGGCATTGGCCGGTACCTCCAGCTCACCCATGCTGTCACGTTCAATGCGAAAATGGTTGCTCATGGTGGATTCTCACGGGCTGTATGTAAATGACGATCAGGTTACGTGGACTCTTCATCGGCAAATAAGGATTGCTGTTCCGGGATGACCACGCCATTGCGCTCGGAATAATCCCGAATCATGATTTCGATCATATTGGCCAGGCTACGCCGCTCACGGTGTGCCATAAGGCGCAGCCCCTCCTTGACGGCAGGATCAATCCGCAAGGTTAAGGTTGAAGTTTTGCTTGCTGCCATTGCTGTATCTGCTGCGGTTGGATAGCAGGATTACAAGGTAATGCAGATATAGTACAGTGTACAGCATTGGTAACCAACACTGTGCCGCTGTGTTAGCCCCAGAGCGCCGGATCGGGCGGGTGGATCTGACTGGCTTCGATGTGCAAGCCGGGTTGTCGATCCTCGGCCAGTAATAAGGAACCGTCCAGATCTACATAGCGTGCGCCCTGCGCCAGCAGCACGGCGGGTGCCATGGCCAGTGACGTGCCTAACATGCAGCCGACCATAATCCCCAACCCCTGCTCCAGAGCAGCCTGGCGCAAGACGAGAGCTTCGGTCAGTCCGCCGGTTTTATCGAGCTTGATATTGATGTACTCGTAGCGGCCTGATAACGACGCTAAGCTGCTGCGATCATGGCAGGATTCATCAGCGCACACCGGTATTGGATGCGGTAATTCAGCCAGGGCGGCATCGTGATCCGATGGGAAGGGCTGCTCAATCAGCACCACACCGAGTTGAGCGAAGGCCGGTGCCAGGTGCTGGTAATCTTCAGGCCGCCAGGATTCATTGGCATCGACAATCAATTCAGCTTGCGGGGCGTGATGATGCACCGCCTCGACCCGCTGTAAATCCTGGCTATCACCCGCCATTTTCAGTTTCAGCACCGGACGCTGGGCCTCAGCCGCCGCCGCCCGCCCCATACTATCGGCTTCAGCAATACTGAGAGTATAGGCGGTGGTTACCGCCTGCGGAGGCGACAAACCGGCCAGTTGCCACACCGGCTGGCACTGTAATTTGGCCTGGAGATCCCAGAGCGCACAGTCCAGGGCATTGCGCGCGGCACCGGCGGGCAACTGTTGCTGCAACGCGGTACGGCTTAAACCGGCTTGCAGCGCCGGAATCAACGACTCCAGAAGTGCCGCCACCCCTTCGACACTTTCCTGATAGCGCCGGTAGGGGATGCATTCACCCCGCCCCACAGCCTCGCCGTCACGCAGGGTAACGGTGACGGGGTTGACCTCGGTACGACTGCCCCGGGCGATGCGAAATACTCCGCGGATCGGCCAGCGTTCGCATTGGATAGCGACCTGCACGGCAACTACTCCAGGGCATCGACTAATGGCGCCACCCCAGTACGCACCGGATCGACACAGGGCATACCAAAACGGGCTCCCGTCTCACTCAGCAGGATTTGGGCGGCGGCGGCATCCAGTGCGGCGGTATTCATCGCGATGCCAATCACCCGGGCTGCGGGGTTGGTTAAATGAGCGGCCGTTTCATTAGCCGCGATGCAATCCGCCAGATCAGGCAGGGGATAATCCGGTAAGCCGCGCATATGGGTGCGGGTCGGCTCATGGCACATGATCAAGGCATCGGGCTGGGCACCGTGCAACAGTCCTAAACTCACTCCGGCAAATGAGGGGTGGAATAATGACCCCTGCCCTTCGATCAGATCCCAATGATCGGCGGCATTATCGGGGCTGAGTTCTTCGACGGCACCAGAGATGAAATCCGCCACGACGGCATCCACCGATACGCCAGAGCCGACAATGAAAATCCCAGTTTGCCCAGTGGCCCGGAAAGTCGCAGCCCGCTGGCGCTTTTGCATTGCTTGCGCCAGCGCCAGCGAGGTGTACATTTTGCCGACCGAGCAATCGGTGCCGACCGTTAACAGGCGTTTACCGCTGCGTTTGCGGCCCGTGCCGACTTCGAAATCGCTGACCGGGTGGCGCACATCGATCAGCCGCCGCCCACAGCGCTGGGCGGTTTCTGCCAAGCGTGGTACCGCCCTGAGGCGATTATGCAAACCGCTGGCAATGTCGAAACCCGCCTGCAAGGCCTCACACAGAGTATCAATCCACAACTCGGAGAAGCGACCACCGCGGTTAGCCACACCGACAATTAGGGTCTGCGCCCCTTGGGCGGCGGCAGCGGCAATACTCATATCCGGCAGCCCCAGATCCGCTTGACAACCGGCCAGACGCAGTTGACCTAGACAATCTTGTGGGCACCAGTGCGCTACCCCGGCGGCCGTCTTGGCGGCCAGTTGATCAGGGGCATCACCGAGAAACATGAGATACGGCTTGTTGATGGACTCTAGCATGAGTGTCATTCCCAGATATGGATGAATTAGCCCGCTGTTTGCAGTCGTCGGGATACAGCAGTCATCGCCTGCGAGCGTTCAGCGGGAATGGCAGGGACTGTCATCGGCTGGGTAACGATCGCCCGCAACCACTCGCGCAACGACCGTTCATCGGCGGTTTCTACCGCTTGATGCAGACGACTGAGGTATTGGCGTACTACGGACCAGGGCAGCGCTTCTTCTGTGGCATGTTTAATCATCGGATGGACGGTGGGCGCATCATCACCGCTGATGAGCAATTCCTCATGAAGTTTTTCACCTTCACGCAGGCCAATAAATTCTATGGCAATATCCCCATCAGGATGCTGTGCATCACGCACTTGATAACCGGATAATTCAATCATTCGTTGTGCCAGGGAGAAAATATTCACCGGCTC